>NZ_JBICSQ010000032.1:0-88958 GCF_043197175.1 Amycolatopsis sp. NPDC049252 | reverse complement strand
GCCCCCTCGACGGGCCCGCACCGGGACGACCCGTTCCCCTCTCCCGAACCACCCGAGGAACCCGATGCCACGTCGAGTCCGGCCCCGCTCCGTCACGGTGTCCGCGCTGGCGGCCGCCGGCCTGCTGTCCGCGGCGAACGGCGCGTTGACCGGGGTCGGCTCGGCCGCCCCCGCCCCGGCCGTCCCGCCGGACACGAAAGCGACGGCGTCGGTCTCGGCGACCTGCCCCTTCGCCGACCCGATCGGCTCGCGCGCGCTCACCGTCGAGACGACCGCGACGCTGCCGGCGCAGGCGAAGACCGGCTCCGCCGCGACGATCGGCGACTTCTCCGCGAAGTTCACGCTCCCCCGCGACGTCGCGCTCGCACTCCTGCCCGCCGGGACCACCACCGGGTCGCTCCAGGGCACCGTCACCACGGACATCTCCGTGCACCAGAGCGACCGCGCCGAGAAGGTCCCGGTGCCGCTGACCGTGGCGGCGACGCCGCTGCCGGAGACCGGCGACGTCACCCTGCTCGCGACCGGCGCCGTGCCGCAGATCGCGATCAACACGATCGGCCCGGTCACTCTCGACGTCACGGCGCCGACGCTGGCGCTGGCCGCCGTCCCGCCGCCGGGCGCGACGGCCACCACCCAGCCCGCGCCCGGTATCGCCTGCACGCTGGACCCCGGCCAGCCGGCGACGCTGGGCAAGATCCTGGTGCTGCCGAAGGCCACGCCGGGCGCCCAGCAGAAGCAGGAGACCGGCCCCGGCGGGGTGTCCGCGTTGGACGACCCGGTGCCGCCGCTGGAGATCCCGACCCCGCTGGCGCTGGTCAGCGTCCTGACGACGTCGACCGTCAAGAAGCTCGGCGCCACCGTCGTCAGCGACCCCGCGTTCCTGATCAACGGGCTGTTCATCCTGTCGCTCGACCCCGACACCGGCGACATCGTCGACCGCAAGGTCACCGGGTCGACCGTCTTCAAGCCGGCCACCGCCACCTTCCTCGGGTTCGGGTTCGTGCCGGTGACGGCGACCATCGAGTTCCTGCCGCTCGACTACCAGAACAGCAAGCTCATCGACATCTCCGGTGGCCTGCACGACGACCCGGTCACCGGCGAGCCCGTGCTGGACACGCAGCTGTCGGTGATCGCGCGGCTGAGCGAGGCGAAGGTCAACGGCGTCCCGCTCGACCTCGGCCCCGACTGCGTGACGGCGACGCCGGTGTCGCTCGAGCTGAGCGGCCCGTACGACCCGTTCAGCGTCGGGCACATCCGGACCGACCCGGAGAAGGGCTTCGAACTGCCCGCGTTCCGCGGCTGCGGCGCGGGCGGCCAGGACCTGAACCCGCTGCTCACCGGGATGAGCTCCGGCCCGGGCAACCAGGCGTTCGTCGACACCTACAACCTGGTGCCCTGCACCGAACCCGACCAGACCCAGTGCCCGGACGGCTCCAACCCGCCCGCGCCGGGCAGCGCCACGGCCCAGAAGGCGGTCAAGAAGCCGAACTGAGGGCGACGCACGAGGGACGCGGCGTTCTCCCCGAGCGTCCCGATCACCAGGAGGACACCGTGTTCACCCGCTTCGCACCGGCCGCGGTCCTGGCCCTCACCACGACGGCTGTCCTCACCGGGACGGCGCACGCGAGCACGGTGTACCACGCCGGTCCGCTCGCCTACGACTGCAGGTTCCCGGACACCTCACTGCAGCGCGTCACCCTGGTGCAGCAGTTCACCGGCCCGGACACCGTCGCCCCCGGCGCCACCTTCTCGATTTCCGACGTCTCCGGCAGCGTCACGCTGTCCCCGGCCGCCCACGCGAACCTCGCCGCCGGCGGCAGCGACGGCCTCAAGGGCGGCTTCACCGCGGCGTTCGTCGAGGCGGCGAACGCGCCGCGCTCGTCGACCGTGTCCGCGACGGACGTACCGGCGATGTGGGGTGCCGACCCGGTGGTGATCGACTTCGGCGGCGGCCGGCAGGCGCACGTGGCGGCCGCATCGGGAACCGTGACGTTCCGCGCCGACCGGCTGGCGCTGATCCTTTCGCTGCACCGGCCGGACGGCGCGCCCTCGGGCCCGACCGTGGTCTGCACGCCGGCCCCGGGCCGGAACACCGACTTCGCGCCCACGATGGCGATCGGCTAGCTGGACGTCCACTGTGGACGGACGCTCGCCGCCCGCGGGACCGGCAGCAGGTCGCTCACCGGGTACCGCAACGGCAGCGGCGCCGCGCCCGCGCGCAACGCCAGCTCCATCTCGAAGCGCGCGCCCGGGTCGCGGAGGCTGTCGCCGAAGGTCGCCTGCAGCTGGCGCATGCGGTAGCGGACCGTCTGGGGGTGGACGCCCAGGCGTTCCGCGATCTCCACCACGTTGCCCTGGCTGTCCAGCCACGCGCGCAGCGTCTCCAGCAGCCGCTCCTGCTGCTTGCCCGTCATGTCGGCCAGCGGGGCGAACAGGCGGTGCCGCAGCGTGCCGACCAGGCCGGTGTCGGAGTTGACGAGCAGCGTCGCCAGGTGCTCTTCGGCGCGCAGCACCGGGCGGGGCACCAGGACGCCGCGTTCGGCCAGCTGCAGCGCGTTCCGGGCCCAGCGCAGGGAATCCGCGACCGAGGCGAGCGGGACGCACGGGCCGATCGAGAGCCGGCAGTCCGGGAGCGCCACCTGCAGCGTCGCCAGGCGGGCGCCGCCCAGCGGGCCGGGGACCACCAGTTTCGGGTCGGGGGTGTCGAGCTCGGCGAGGACGTCGGCGTCCAGGCCCGCGTGGCGGCGGGCCGGGGCGACGCCGTCGGCGGGGCAGACGGCCACCGGGGTCGCTTCGGTCGGCACGCTCCAGCCGATCAGCTGGGCCAGCTCGGCGATCGCCTTGGGGGACGCCGGGGGCGTCTCGAGGATCAGGTGCAGCAGCTTGCGGCGCCAGGTGTCGAGCGCACCCGCCGTCCGGGCCTTCGCCTCCAGGTAACCGTCGAGCGCGACGGAGGCGAGCTCGTCCATGAACGCCAGCATGGCGTCGGCCAGCTGGGACATCACCGCCGACGAGAGCCCGCTCCGCCGTCCGACGCGCATGATCCGCCGCCACGACACCCGCGCGCCGACCCGGTAGGCCGACTGCAGCGTGTCGAGGCTGCGGCCTTCGCGCATCTCGTTCTGCCCGAGGCGGTGGTGGACGTCGTGGGACTGCTCCTTCGACACCGTCGGGTCGGCGATCTGCGCGACGAACAGCGTGATCGCGTACTCGACGCCGGCGCGGATCGACTTGCCGTAGGGCCCGTCGAGCGGGCGGGCGTAGGCCGGGATGGTCGCGCGGATCTCGTCGACGATCTCGGCGGCGAGGCTGGCCAGCTCGGGACGGAGGATGTCGGCGAGCTTGCGGGGCAGTGCGGCGGGCGGCGCAGGGTGTTCGAATCCGCGCTCCACCGACATCGCAGCTCCTTTGCTCCGCCCCAGAGGCCCCGCTGACGCGCGGCCGAGCACCCCGCGCCTGGTGCGGGGTGACACCGGACACATCGAAAAACTAGCCCTGAACGTGTCACACCTTCGAAGGGAAACCGATTTCTTGTCATCTTCGTGACAAGTTCACGAGGACGGCATGCGAAACGCTGACAAGTACCCCGCCGGCTGCCCGCGAATGTACGTACGAACGGACGAATCCCGCACCCGGCGCGCATCCGGCCGCGGCCGCTTGTATCGTGTGGTTGATACAAGCGGGAGGTACGAGATGGCGTGGGACAACATGCTCGCGGTCGGGATCTTCATGGGCCTGGTCGGCCTGGTCATCCTGATGCTCCTCTGGCCGAACGACAAGCGCGGGGCCCGGCTGCTCGTGCGCTGGGGCGTGCCGGACCCGGACGAGGCCGAGGTGGCGCTCGCCGTCCGGTACCTCAAGCGGCGCCGGTTCTGGTACCCGTGGCTCTACCTCGCGCTGCCGCTGCTGTTCGGCGGTGACAACAACGGCGCCGCGGTCCTCGGCACCCTGCTCCTCGGCGGCCTGATCGCCGAGCTGCTCGCCCAGCGGCCCGCACGCGGGCACCGGCGAGAGGCCGTCCTCGTCCGGCGGACGCTGCGGGACGTCGTGCCCGTCTGGGCTCTGGTGCTCAGCGGGCTGGCGTCGGTGGCCGCGATCGTCCACCTGGTCCCGACCCGGCAGTGGACCCTGCTGGCGGTCGCCGCGGGCACGACCGTGGTTTGCTGGGCGATCACCCTGCTGGCCGTGCGGCGCCCGCCGACCGGTGAGCCGCGCGCGGACCTGGCCCTGCGCTGCCGCAGCGCGCGCGTCGCGATCGGGCTGGGCATCGCGACCTGCACGGCGGTCGGCTGGACGGAGGGCACCCTCGCGGCGCTGCTGATCACCGTGGCCGGCATCGCCGCGTTCCTGGCCGTCACCGCCCCGCTGAAGAGGCTCCCGGCCCCCGCGTGAAGATCGTCGTCGACACCGAAACCGGCCTGGCGCCCTGGCGGCAGGTGCACGACCAGATCGTCCTCGCGATCACGGCGGGCGCGCTCCCGGACGGGACGCGCCTGCCGCCGATCCGCCAGCTGGCCCGCGACCTCGGCCTGGCCTCGGGCACGGTGGCCCGGGCCTACCGCGAGCTGGAGACGGCGGGCTGGGTGCTGACGGCCCGCGCCCGCGGCACGGTCGTCACGATCCCCGCGGACCGCCCGGACCCCGCGGTGCTGCTCCTCGCCGCGGCCACCGAGTACACGACCCGCGCCCGCGACCTGGGCGCGAACCTCGACATCGCCCTCGACGCCGTCCGGAAGGCCTACCCCACCAGCGAAAAGCCGTGAGCAGCCGGCCGAGCGCGGCCAGCACCGGCTCGAGCACCTCGACCTCGCGCGGGGTTCCCACGCACTCGGTGATGCCCGCGCCCACGACGTCGTAGGCCGCCAGCGCGTCCAGGGTCGACACCAGCCGCGCGATCGTCCAGCCGTCCGGTTCCGGGTGGTTCAGGCCGCCGAACTCTGCCGGGTCCAGGACGTCGAGATCCACGTGCACGTACAGCTTTTCCGCGCCCGCCAAGGCATCGAGCGACGTGCCGGCCAAGCCGCGGTCGACCGCCTCGCGCTCGGCCGGGTCGAACACGCGCGTCCCCACGAGGACCGCGCGACCCGGCTCCAACGCGGGAGAAGCCGCGAACTCCGGGTCGCCCTCGCCGAACAGCGAGCGCAGCACCATGCCGTGGAACGCGCCCGAGGGGGACGTCGATGCGGTGTTGAGGTCCGCGTGGGCGTCGAACCACGCGACCCCCAGGCCCGGACCGTAGCGGAACCGGGCCACGCCGATCGGGACCAGCTCGACGCCGCAGTCGCCGCCGATCGTCAGCACCGGGCCGCCCGGTGCTTCCAGGGCGGCCAGCTGGGCCGCCCGGTTCGGGCCGGTCAGCACGGCGCGGTTGACGATCCCACCGTCCACTTCGGACAGTTCCTGGCTCTGCGGGATGTGGTGCACGGGCCGGCCGAGCACGTGCCCGGCCAGCTCCGCGAGCGCCACACACCCGTCCGGCAGCTCCCCGGCCCGGGGACCTGCCGCGCCCTGCCTCTGCGGTACGGCGTTGATCAGCATCCGGCGATGTTAGCGGTCACTCCAGGACGAGCAGCAGATCGCCGCCTTCGACCTGCTGGACGGAGTTGATCGCACGGCGCGACACCTTGCCGCCGGTGGACGCCGTGATCGACGCCTCCATCTTCATCGCCTCGATCGTCGCGACCGTGGCCCCGGCCTCGACCGTGTCACCCTCGTTGACCTGCAGCGTGACCACGCCGGCGAAGGGCGCCGCGACCTGCTTCGGGTTGCCCTTCTCCGCCTTCTCGGTCGCCGGGATGTCCGAGGCGATCGAGTGGTCGCGGATCTGAATCGGCCGCAGCTGGCCGTTGAGCGTCGACATCACCGTGCGCAGGCCGCGTTCGTCGGCCTCGCCGATCGCCTCCAGCTCGATGAGCAGCCGCACGCCCGGCTCGAGGTCGACCGCGTACTCCTCCCCCGGGAGCAGCCCGTAGAAGAAGTCCTTGGTGGGCAGCACCGACGTGTCGCCGTAGGCCTCGCGGTGCGCCTCGAACTCCTTGGTGGGCCCGGGGAACAGCAGCCGGTTGAGCGTCCGCCGAGGCTCCGAAGCCAGCGCGGAACGGTCCTCTTCGGACAGTTCCGCCACCGGCTTGGCGGCCGCGCGGCCTTCGAGGGCCTTGGTGCGGAACGGCTCCGGCCAGCCGCCGGGCGGGTCGCCGAGCTCGCCGCGCAGGAAGCCGATCACCGAGTCGGGGATGTCGAACTTGTTCGGCTCCGCCTCGAAGTCGGCCGGCGAGACGCCCGCGCCGACCAGGTGCAGCGCGAGGTCGCCGACGACCTTCGACGACGGCGTCACCTTCACCAGGTGGCCGAGGATCTTGTCGGCCGCGGCGTACATCGCCTCGATGTCCTCGAACCGGTCGCCCAGGCCCAGCGCGATGGCCTGCGTCCGCAGGTTCGACAGCTGACCGCCCGGGATCTCGTGGTGGTAGACGCGCCCGGTCGGCGAGGCCAGTCCGGCCTCGAACGGCGCGTAGATCTTGCGCACGCTCTCCCAGTACGGCTCCAGCTCGCCGATCGCGTCCAGGCTCAGCCCGGTGGTGCGGTCGGAGTGGTCGGTGGCCGCCACGATCGACGACAGCGACGGCTGCGAAGTCGTGCCCGCCATGGACGACACCGCGCCGTCGACGGCGTCCGCGCCCGCGTTGATCGCCGCGAGGTAGGTGGCCAGCTGGCCGCCCGCAGTGTCGTGGGTGTGGATGTGCACCGGCAGGTCGAACTCCTTGCGCAGCGCGGTGACCAGCCGGGTCGCCGCGGGCGCGCGTAGCAGCCCGGCCATGTCCTTGATCGCCAGGACGTGCGCCCCGGCGCCGACGATCTGCTCCGCCAGCTTGAGGTAGTAGTCGAGCGTGTAGAGCTTCTCGCCCGGGTCCGACAGGTCCGAGGTGTAGCAGAGCGCCACCTCGGCGACCGCGGAGCCGGTCTCGCGCACGGCTTCGATGGCCGGGCGCATCTGCTCGACGTCGTTGAGCGCGTCGAAGATCCGGAAGATGTCGATGCCGGTCTTCGTGGCCTCTTGGACGAAGGCGTTGGTCACCTCGGTCGGGTACGGCGTGTAGCCGACGGTGTTGCGCCCGCGCAGCAGCATCTGCAGGCAGATGTTGGGCACGGCCTCGCGCAGCGCGGCGAGCCGCTCCCACGGGTCCTCGGCGAGGAACCGCAGCGCGACGTCGTAGGTCGCGCCACCCCAGCACTCCAGGGACAGCAGCTGCGGCACGGTGTTCGCGACGACCGGCGCCACGGCCAGCAGGTCCTTGGTGCGGACGCGGGTGGCGAGCAGCGACTGGTGCGCGTCGCGGAAGGTCGTGTCGGTGACGCCGATGTGCGGCGACTTCCGCAGCCACTCCGCGAACCCGCCCGGGCCCAGCTCGACGAGCTTCTGCTTCGAGCCGGCCGGCGGCTGGGCGTCCTTCGGGAGCTTCGGCAGCTTGAGCGTCGCGTCCGGGGTCTTCGGGCGCTCGCCGTGCGGCTTGTTGACCGTCTGGTCGGCGAGGTAGGTCAGCAGCCGCGTGCCGCGGTCGGCGGACTGCCGCGCCGTGAGCAGCCCCGGACGCTCCTCGATGAACGACGTCGTGACGCGCCCGGCGCGGAAGTCCGGGTCGTCGAGGACGGCCTGCAGGAACGGGATGTTCGTGGCGACGCCGCGGATCCGGAACTCGGCGACGGCGCGGCGCGCGCGCCGGACGGCGGTCTCGAAGTCCCGGCCGCGGCAGGTGAGCTTCACCAGCAGCGAGTCGAAGTGGGCGCTGATCTCGGTGCCGGAGAAGGCGGTGCCGCCGTCGAGCCGGATGCCGGAGCCGCCCGGCGAGCGGTAGGCGGAGATCATCCCGGTGTCCGGGCGGAAGCCGTTGGCCGGGTCTTCGGTGGTGATGCGGCACTGGAGAGCCGCGCCGCGCAGGTAGATCTTGTCCTGGGAGAGACCGAGGTCGTCGAGGGTCTCGCCGGAGGCGATCCGCAGCTGCGACTGCACGAGGTCGACGTCGGTGACCTCTTCGGTGACCGTGTGCTCGACCTGGATGCGCGGGTTCATCTCGATGAAGACGTGGTTGCCCTGCTTGTCGAGCAGGAACTCGACGGTGCCGGCGTTGCGGTAGCCGATCTGGCGCGCGAACTTCACGGCGTCGGCGCAGATCCGGTCACGCAGCTCGGGGTCGAGGTTCGGCGCCGGGGCCAGCTCGACGACCTTCTGGTGGCGCCGCTGCACCGAGCAGTCGCGCTCGTAGAGGTGGATGACGTTGCCCGCGCCGTCGGCGAGGATCTGCACCTCGATGTGCCGCGGCTCGACGACGGCCTTCTCGAGGAACACCGTCGGGTCGCCGAAGGCGGACTCGGCCTCGCGCGCGGCGGCCTCGATGGACTCGCGCAGCTGGGCCGGCTCCATGACGCGGCGCATGCCGCGCCCGCCACCACCGGCGACGGCCTTGACGAACACCGGGAAGCCCAGCTCGTCGGCCGCCGCGACCAGCGCGTCGACGTCGCTGGAGGGTTCGGACGAGCCGAGCACCGGTACGCCGGCCTCGCGCGCGGCCTTGACCGCGCGGGCCTTGTTGCCGGTGAGCTCGAGGATGTCGGCGCTCGGCCCGACGAAGGTGATCCCCTCTTCCTCGCACGCGCGCGCGAGGTCGGGGTTCTCCGACAGGAAGCCGTAACCCGGGTAGACGGCGTCGGCCCCGGCCTTCTTGGCCGCGGCGACGATCTCGTCGACCGAGAGGTAGGCGCGCACGGGGTGACCGGGTTCGCCGATCTCGTACGCCTCGTCGGCCTTCAGCCGGTGCAGCGAGTTGCGGTCTTCGTGGGGGAACACGGCGACCGTGCCCGCGCCCAGTTCGAAGCCGGCGCGGAACGCGCGGATGGCGATCTCGCCGCGGTTGGCCACCAGCACCTTGCGGAACATGCCCGGTCCTTCCCGTATGGATCGGTAGTCAGCGCACGTTACCCGGTTTTTCCCGCTGGGCGGGAGTTGAGTACCAGGTGATGGACGTCATGCGGACCAGTTGGTTGGGCGGTCGGCCCTGGTGGCACCTCGTCAGGATCCCGGCGGCACGTAGAGCAGGCGGTTGGCCGTGCCCTCCGGAACGCCCTTGAGCGCGTCCGGCGTCGCCGCCTGGACCAGGGCCTGGTCCACCTGCGCGGGCGACGAGCCCGGGTGCTGGGCCAGGTAGACCGCCGCCGCTCCGGCCGCGAACGCCGCCGCCATCGACGTGCCGGACTCCGGGCCCGCGGTCGCGCCGCCGGCGATCGGCCCCGGGACGTCCACGCCCGGCGCGTACAGGTCGACGTCCTGGCCGAAGTTCGACGCCTTGTCCGGGTGGTCCTGGTTGTCGCTCGCGCCGACGGTCAGCGCTTCGGGCACCCGGCCCGGGGAGAAGCCGCTCGCGTCCGCCGTCTCGCTCCCGGCCGGGACGGCGATCGGCAGCACCACGGCGAGCCGCTTCACGGCCGCGTCGAGCTGGTCGTTCGGCACGCCGCCGATGCCGAGCACGGCGACCGCGGGCTGACGGGCGTTCTGCGCGACCCAGTCGATCCCGGCGACGATCTGGTCGGTCGCGCCCCCGCCGCCGGAGTCGAGCACCCGCACGGGCACGATCTGCGCACCCTTCGCGACGCCGTAGTCCTTGCCGGCGGCGATCCCGGCGAGCCGGGTGCCGTGGCCGTTGGTGTCGGCGGTGTCGGTGCCCCCGCCGAGGAAGTCCCGCCCGGGCGCGACCCGGCCCTGGAAGTCGGGGTGGTTCGCGTCGACACCGCTGTCGATCACGTAGATCGTGACGCCGGAAGCGTCGTCGGGATAGCGGTAGGCGTGGTCGAGCCCGGCCCGCTGGTCGATCCGGTCGAGCCCCCAGCTGGGCGGATCCTGCTGCACCCCACCGGCGGCCGAGGCGGGCGCCTGCCCGGCGAGCACGACGACGACCGCTGCTGCGAGACCACTGCTTAACCTCATGATCAGCGTGGTACCCGCGCTCCGGAGCGGCGACAACTCAGGACTGTCGCCCGTTCGGCTGATTCCGGCGGATCAGAGCCGTCCGTCCCGCGCATGGTTCCCGCTCGTCCGGGCGGGCATACTGGACGGTACTAACGCAACGGGAGTGGCACTTGGAGACCGTCGGCACACAACGCCCGGGTGGCCGCACCGAGCGGACCCGCCGCGCCGCCCTGGACGCGACGCTCGAGCTGCTCGGCGAACGCGGGTACGCGGAGCTGACCGTCGAGGCCGTGGCCGAACGCTCCGGCGTGCACAAGACGACGCTGTACCGCCGCTGGGAGTCCGCCGAAGGACTGGTCGCGGCGGCGCTGCTGATGGGCACCGAGCAGGAGTGGACCGCGCCGGACACCGGGTCCCTCGAAGGCGACCTGCGCGCGGTCAACCTGGAGCTGGTGCACTTCTTCACCGAGCCGGGCCTGCGCGAGCTGCCGATCGCGTCGATCTCGGCCGCGTTCCTCTCGCCCCGGGCGGCCGACGCCCTGCAGGAGTTCTACGTCGACCGCCACGCCCGGTCGGCGGCGATCGTCGAGCGAGCCGTCGCACGCGGCGAGGTTCCGGCGGGCACGGACGCCGTCGAGGTCGTGCGCGTCGCGTGCGGGCCGGTCTTCTACCGCCTGTTCGTCTCCCGGGAAGGCGTCACGACGGGGGACGCGAGTGTCGCCGCCGCGGCGGCCGCGGCGGCCGCGAAAGCCGGGGTCTTCACGGCAGCGGACGCCTGAACCGCAGCTCCTCCAACGAGACCGTGCCACCAGCGATCGTCTCGGTGCGCGTGCCGCCGTCCAGGGCCCAGCCCGCGCGCTCGTAGAACGTCTTCGCGCGCTCGTTCGTCGCCAGCACCCACAGCACCGCCGCGGGCCAGCCGCTCTCGGTCAGCGACGCCAGCACCTCTTCGTGCAGCAGCCGGCCGAGGCCGCGGCTCCACGCCTCGGGGCGCAGGTAGATCGCGTACAGCTCGCCCTCGCCCGGCTCGTCCCGGCGCGGCCCGAACGCCGCGAACCCGACCACGTCCGGGTCCTCCACCACCAGCACGCGGCCGCCGTCGCGCAGGGTGCGGGCCCAGCCCGCCGTCCGGTTCCCGACCGAGATGCCGGCGAGGAAGTCCGCCGGCAGCAAGCCGTCGTAGGCCGCCTGCCACGAGCGCACGTGGATCTCGCCGATCGCGCCGGCGTCCTCGACGGTGGCGGGGCGGACCCGGGCGGTCACGACTTCTCCAGGTACTCAGCGCGTTCGACGTCGACGACGTCGGCGACCATGCGCGCCAGGCCGGGGAACTTCGCCAGCTCCGGGTCCTCCGTCACGATCTCCTGCGCGCGCTTGCGCGACTCGGCGATCACGTCCTCGTCCTGCAGCAGCGAAAGCAGCTTCAGGCCCGACCGCTTGCCCGACTGCGCGGCGCCGAGGATGTCACCTTCGCGGCGCAGCTCCAGGTCGAGGCGGGACAGCTCGAAACCGTCGGTGGTCGACTCGACCGCCGCCAGGCGCTCGCGGGTCGCCGTGCCGTCCAACGCCTCCGTGACCAGCAGGCACACGCCCGGCACGCTGCCCCGGCCGACGCGGCCGCGCAGCTGGTGCAGCTGGCTGACGCCGAAGCGGTCGGCGTCCATGATCACCATCGCCGTCGAGTTCGGCACGTTGACGCCGACTTCGATCACCGTGGTGGCCACGAGCACGTCCAGCTCCGCCGCGGCGAAGGCCCGCATCACGGCGTCCTTGTCGTCCGACGGCATCCGGCCGTGCAGCACGCCGATGCGCAACCCCTTGAGCGGCCCGTGTTCCAGCTCCGGCGCGACGTCGAGGACGGCGACCGGCGGCCGCTTGTCGCTCTTGTCCGACGGCGGCTCGTCGCCGATGCGCGGGCACACGACGTAGGCCTGGTGCCCCTTGGCCACCTCTTCGGTGACGCGCTGCCAGACGCGGTCCATCCAGGCCGGTTTCTCCGCCACCGGGACGACCGTCGTGCTGATCGGCGACCGGCCGACCGGCATCTCGCGCAGCGCGGACACCTCCAGGTCGCCGTACACGGTCATGGCGACCGTGCGCGGGATCGGCGTCGCGGTCATCACCAGCACGTGCGGGCTGGTGCCCTCGCTGCCCCGGGTGCGCAGCGCGTCACGCTGCTCGACGCCGAAGCGGTGCTGCTCGTCGACGACGGCCAGGCCGAGGTCGGCGAACTGCACGGTGTCCTGGATCAGCGCGTGCGTGCCGACGATGATGCCCGCCTCGCCGCTCATGGCCTCCAGCAACGACTTCTTGCGTTCCTTCGCGCCCATCGACCCGGTGAGCAGCGTGACGCGGGTGGCTTTCTCCGCCCCGCCGAGCTCACCCGCCTGCGCCAGGTCGCCGAGCATCTCGCGCAGCGAACGCGCGTGCTGCGCGGCGAGCACCTCGGTCGGCGCCAGCATCGCGGCCTGCCGCCCGTTGTCGACCACCTGCAGCATCGCGCGCAGCGCGACGATCGTCTTGCCCGACCCGACCTCACCCTGCAGCAGCCGGTTCATCGGGTGCTCGGAGGACAGGTCGGCGGCGATCTCGTCACCGATGCCGCGCTGGCCGGCAGTGAGGTCGAACGGCAGCCGCTTGTCGAAGGCGTCCATGATCCCGCCGTCCACGTGCGGGTTCGGTTTCGCCGGCCGGGAGATCGCGGAATGGCGGCGCTGCGCGAAGATCAGCTGCACGGCCATGGCTTCGTCCCACTTGAGCCGCTTCTTCGACGCCTCCAGGTGCGCCCAGTTCTCGGGGCGGTGGATGCCGCGCAGCGCGTTTTCGAGGTCCCCCAGGCGGTGCAGCCGCCGCAGCTCCGCCGGCATCGGGTCCTCGTCGACCTCGAGGACGTCGAGCACCTGGCGCACGCACTTGGCGATCGACCACGTCGGCATGCCCTGCGCCGCCGGGTACACCGGGATGATGGCGGCCAGGAAGCTGTCCATGGCCTCGGCTTCGCGCTCGGCGTCGAACAGCTCGTACTCGGGGTTGGTCAGCTGCAGGGTGTCGCGGAACGCCGAGACCTTGCCGGCGAACAGGCCGGTCGTGCCCGGCACCAGGTCCTTCTCCCGCCAGGCCTGGTTGAAGAAGGCGCACGTGAGCCGGCGCTTCCCGTCGGTGATCACCATGTCCAGGATGGTCCCGTTGCGGGACTTCATCCGGCGCTTGCTCACCTTTTCGACGCGCGCCAGCACGGTCGCGTGCTCGCCGAGCTCGAGCCCGGCGATGTCGGTGAGCTCACCGCGCTCGGCGTAGCGGCGCGGGTAGTGGCGCAGCAGGTCGCTGACGGTCTCGATGTCCAGGGCCGTGGCGAGTGCTTTCGCCGTCTTGGCGCCCAGCAGCAACGGCAGCTTGTCGCGAAGTCCGGCCATCTCGCTATTCGACTCCCATCAGCAGCACGGCGTCCGCCTGCCCGCCCGCGTACCCGGCCAGCTCCACCTCGGGGTGCTCGAGCCGCAGCTGCTCCGCGAGCTCTTCGGCGACCCCGGGTGGCGCCGCGGCCCCGCTCAGCACCGTCACCAGTTCTCCGCCCAGCGCCAGCATCCGGTTCAGCACCTTCATCGCCGCCGCGACGAGGTTGGTCTCCGACGCCGGGGCGGGCTCGATGAGCACCACCTCGTCGTCGACCAGGCCGACCACGTCTCCGGACTGGGCCCGGCCCACCCAGGTTAGCGACTCCTCCTGCGCGATCCGCAGTTCGCCACGCCTGGTCGCGGCGGCCGCCTCGGCCATCGCGACGACGTCGTCGTTGGTGCGGCGCCCGGCGTCGTGCACGGCCAGCGCCGCGAGCACCTGCACCGGGGACGTGCACGGGATGACCACGACGTCCCGGTCGGCGGCCATCGCGTGGCCCGCCGCGGTGTCGGCCGCCGTGGTCAGCGCGACGCCGCCGGGCAGCACCGTCACGTGCCGGCCGGCGGCCTCGTTGAGCAGGCCGATCATGTCCTCGACGCTCGGCGCGTCACCCTCGGGCACTTCGAGGACCGGGATGCTCTCGGCACGCAGCACCTCCGCCAGGCCGCGACCGTGCACGACGGCGACGACCGTGCGGTCGATCCCGCCGCCCGGCTCGATCGGCGTCGGCGTGAGCAGCGGCTCGACGCGGATCCGGCGCGGGCGCCCCAGCGTGAGCCCGGCCTCGATGGCGGCGCCGATGTCGGCGCAGTGGACGTGCACGGCGTGGCTGCCCGCGCCGTCGCCGGCCACCGTGACGCTGTCGCCGAGGCCGCTCAGCTCCTTGCGCAGGGTCGGCAGGCTGTCTTCGGGGACGCCGTCCAGCAGGTACATGACCTCCCAGGCGTAGGCCTGGTCCTCGGTCTCGGGCGCCTCGAGCGCGTGGTCGTGCTCGACGGTGGTGCCGGTCAGCACCTCGACCAGGGCGTCCAGCACGGCGACGAGCCCGCGGGCCCCGGCGTCGACGACCCCGGCCTTGGCCAGCGCGGGCAGCTGCAGGGGCGTCTTTTCGAGCGCGTGCGCGGCCTCCTTCGCGGCGGTTCGCGCGACTTCGCCGAGCGGGCTCGTCTCACCGCGGACGGCGAGGGCGACCGAGTGCAGCACGGTCAGGATGGTCCCGGCGACCGGGCGGCTCACGGCCCCGGTGGCGACCTCGTCGGCGTGGCCCAGCGCCCTGGCCAGCCAGGGCCCGTCCAGCTCACCCTCGGCGTGGTCGGCCAGGCCGCGCACGACCTGGGAAAGGATCACGCCGGAGTTGCCGCGCGCCGAGGCGACGGCCCCGCGGGCGAGGACCTTCAGCGCGTCGGCGGCGGTTTCCGGCGCGGCGGTCTTGAGCTCGGCGGCCGCGCCGGTCATCGTGAAGAGCATGTTGGAGCCGGTGTCGGAGTCCGCCACGGGGTAGACGTTGATCCCGTCGATGGCCGGCCGCAGGCTCGCCAGGCTGTGCACACAACCCGCAGCCCAGGCCGACACCGCCGCCGCGTCCAGCACCCGCACCCCGTGACCTCCTCGTCGTTCCGGGGGCGAGCGTATCGACCCCGTGCGGGAGCCGGCTGGGCCACTGGTTACTATGGTCGAGTTGCCCAGTGCATCTGGGCTCATCTCTATGACCCAGATCCAAAGGAGTTCGACGTGGCTGCCGTGTGCGACGTCTGTGGCAAGGGACCCGGCTTCGGCAAGTCGGTCTCGCACTCCCACCGCCGTACCAACCGCCGGTGGAACCCGAACATCCAGACCGTCCACGCCAAGGTGGGTGTGTCCCAGCGCAAGCGCTTGAACGTGTGCACCTCGTGCATCAAGGCGGGCAAGGTCGTTCGCGGCTGAGGCGAGAAGAGTTCGAAAATGGCGGGTGCTCTCCGGAGCACCCGCCATTTTTGTGCCCGGCTCAGGTAGGGCTACTTGTAGAACTCCACCAGCAGGTCGCGCAGGGACTCCGGGTGCTGCAGCACCCCGTGGTCCTGGCCCGGGAGGGTTTCGTGGCGGGCGCCGGGGACCGCGGCGGCCGCGAGGCGGGCTCCCGTCTGCAGCTTCTCCGGGCTCGCGCCGCCGCCGACGACCAGGGTCGGGGCCGTGATGCGAGCCAGGTGGTCCTTCCGGGGGCGCGCGCCCGGGCCGCAGATCGCCAGGTCGTACGGGAGGGTGTGCGCCAGGGACGTGAACCAGCCCCACACCGGGGCGTGCTTCATCCCCTCGATCACCTCCGGCGGCGTGCCCGCGACCTCGAGGAACGTCGCCGCCGCGGCATCGCGGTCGCCCGCCGCGACCTGCCCGCGCACCTTCTCCGTGACGTCGTCACGCAGGTCGGAGTCGGGCGCGTACGGCGGCTCGTACGCCACCAGCTTCTCGATCGGCAGGCCCGCGGCCGCCGCTTCCAGGGCCAGCACTGCGCCCGACGAGTGCCCGAACACCGACGCCGTTCCCCCGACGTGCTCGATCAGCGCCGCGATGTCCTCGATCTCGCGTTCCATCGCGTACGGCGAGGTGTCACCGCTGTCCCCACGGCCTCGCCGGTCGTAGGCGATGGTCGTGAAGTCCGCGGCCAGGACCTCGGCCAGGCCGCCGACCGTCGTCCGGTCGTTGAACGCGCCGCCGACCAGGATGATCGGGGCGCCCGTGCCGCGCTGGTCGAAGGCGATGGACGTGCCGTCCGCCGATGTGACGTTCATTTCTCCTCCAAAGGTTTCCCCCTGGTCGGAGCCGTCACCCCGATCCGGACACCGAACCTACGGGAGTTTCCAGTCCACCGGCGCCGCGCCCTGCTGCTCCAGCAGCTGGTTCGCCCGGCTGAACGGGCGCGACCCGAAGAAGCCGTTGTGCGCCGAGAGCGGGCTCGGGTGCGCGGACTCGATGCACGGCACCTCGCCCAGCATCGGACGCAGGTTGCGGGCGTTGCGGCCCCAGAGGATCGCCACCATCGGCTCGGACCGGGCCGCGAGGGCCTTGATCGCCTGCTCGGTGACGTCTTCCCAGCCCTTGCCCTGGTGCGAGTTCGACTTGCCCGGCTGCACCGTCAACGCCCGGTTGAGCAGCAGGACACCCTGGTCGGCCCACGGCGTCAGGTCGCCGTTGGACGGCAGCGGGTGGCCGAGGTCCTCGGCGTACTCCTTGTAGATGTTGACCAGGCTCTTCGGGATCGGCCGGACGTCCGGCGCCACCGAGAAGCTCAGGCCCACCGCGTGCCCCGGCGTCGGGTACGGGTCCTGGCCGACGATCAGCACCCGGACGTCGTGGAACGGCTGCTTGAACGCCCGCAGCACGTGCTCACCCGCCGGCAGGTAGGTCCGGCCGGCGGCGATCTCCGCGCGGAGGAACTCCCCCATCGCGGCGACCTGCGGCGCCACCGGTTCGAGGGCCTCAGCCCAGCCAGCCTCGACGATGTCCTGCAGCGGTCGTGCGGTCACGGGCGGCGAGCTTACCGGCCGTGGCCGCCGTCACTCGCGCGGGTCGAGCCGCCGCAGCTCCGTGCGGAACCGCCGGCCCCGCTCGACGTACGAGTCCACCACGAGCGCGATGTTCTCGGCGCTGAAAGAGGTGTTCTCCCGGGTCTTCCCGGGCACGCCGAGCGCGATCTCGCCGGTCTTCACGTACGAGCCGTACGACAGCACCGCGCCGGCGCCGACCATGCCGCCGTCCTCGACGACCGTGCCGTTGAGCACGACCGAGCCGGACGCGATGAGGCAGCCGGTGCCGATCGTCGCGCCCTCGATGTGCACCGCGTGCCCGACCGCCGACGACGGCCCCAGGATCGTCGGGTGCCGCTCGGTGCAGTGCACGACGCAGCCGTCCTGGACGCATGCGCGCTCGCCGATCTCGATGTAGCCGTGGTCGCCGCGCAGCACGGTCTGCGGCCACACCGACGCGTGGGCGGCGATCCGGACGTCGCCGATGACCGTGGCGTCCGGGTGGACGTAGGCGTCGGGGTGGATCGTCGGCTCGAGCGAACCAAGCGCGTAGATGGGCATGCCGCCTCCGGTGACTGCGGTTTCACGTGCCGTGCGATTGGATCACGGCATCGCCGCACAAGAGCACACCCGTCCGAGAAGCACCGCCCTGGTGCTCCTCCTCGTCGTGCTGACCTGGCTGCTGAGCGTGCCGGTCGCGGCGGCGCCCGCACTGGCGAACGGCCTGGCCACGACCCCGCCGATGGGCTGGAACAGCTGGAACCAGGTCCGCTGTCACGACCTGACCGAAGACGTCGTCAAGAAGGCCGCCGACGCGCTCGCGGACGACGGCCTGCGCGACGCCGGCTACCGCTACGTCGTCGTCGACGACTGCTGGCAGGCTCCCGCGCGCGCCGCCGACGGCTCGCTGCAGGCGGACCCGGCGCGGTTCCCGCACGGCATCGCCGACCTGGCCGACTACGTGCACTCCCGCGGCCTGCTGTTCGGCATCTACGCCGTGCCGGGCAGCCGGACCTGCGCGATGGCCAACGACGCCTACCCCGCCTCCGGCATCGGCTCGCTGGGCCACGAACGGCAGGACGCCGAGACGTTCGGCCGCTGGGGCGTCGACTACCTCAAGTACGACTGGTGCAACGCCGACACCGTCGACGGCCTCGACCGGCGGGCGGCGTTCGAGAAGATGCGCGACGAGCTGGCCGCGCTCCCCCGCCCGATCGTCTACGCGATCTCCGAATACGGCGTCTCGAGCCCGTGGACCTGGGCGCGGCCGGTGGCGAACCTGTGGCGCACCACCTACGACCTGGTCCCGACCTGGGATTCGGTGCTGGCGACGATCGACCAGCAGGCCGCCGTCGCCGTCCACAGCGGCTCATCCGGCGGCTGGAACGACCCGGACATGCTGCAGGTCGGCAACGGCACGCTGACCACCGACGAGGCCCGCGCCCACTTCAGCGTCTGGGCGGTGCTGAACGCGCCGCTGTTCGCCGGGACCGACCCGGCGAAGCTGAGCGACGACGACCTCGCGACGCTGGGCAACCCCGAGGCGATCGCCGTCGACCAGGACTTCGCGGGCGGCCAGGGCCGGCAGCTGACGTCCGGCCCCGGCTACCAGGTGTGGGGCAAGCCGCTGACCGGCGGCGGGTTCGCGGTGGTGCTGCTCAACACCGGCACCACCACCGCGACGGTGTCCGCGGCGGTCCCGGGCGCCTGGAACGTCCGGGACCTGTGGGCTCACCGAGACGTCGGGTCCGTCTCGGCTTTCCTGCGCCCGCACGCGGCCGCGTTGCTGAAGCTCACGCCCCGCTGAGGTCCTTGCCGTAGCACCGGCTCGATTCCTCGTTCTTGTAGACGCCGAACTTCGGGATCTCGACGTACCCCGAAGACGTGTAGAGCGCGATCGCCTCCGGCTGCTTGGTGCCGGTCTCCAGCACCGCGCGCTTGCGGCCGGACAGCGCCGCCGTGCGCTCCAGCTCGAACAGGATCATCCGCGCGAAGCCGCGGCCACGCGCGGAATCGGCGACGTACATGCGCTTGAACTCGGCGTCGCCGTCCCGGAAGTCGGGGGCCGGGCCGTCGTGGGCGCGCCACGCCCCGCAGGCGACGGCCTCCTCGCCCTGGTAGCCGACGAGGAACAGGCCCTGCGGCGGGTCGAACTGCTCGGGGTTCATCGGGGTGGCGTCCTCGTCGCCGTAGCGCTCGACGTACACCTGCTGCACCGCGGCCATGAGCTTGGCCGCGTCGGGATGGTCGTAGGGGACCGGAACGATTCTCACGCCTGCAAAGACTAGTTCAGTGCCAGTGGGTCCAGCCGCCTTCTCGCGTAGATGGCTTGCCGTCCACGGTGATCCCCGAGTCCGGCATGGTCGCGACGCCGATGGTGCGCCAGCCCTCCGGCAGTTCGGCGAACGACGGGAAGGTCGCCACGAGCGCGTGGTCCTCGCCGCCGGTGAGGACCCAGTCGAGCGGGTCCGCGCCCAGGGCCGCGCCGACTTCGGTGAGCCGGGCCGGGACGTCGAGGTCGGCGGTGCGGACGTCGATGCCGACGCCGGACGCCTCGGCGATGTGCCCGAGGTCGGCCAGGAGCCCGTCGGAGACGTCGATCATGGCCGTGGCCCCGGCGAGCGCGGCGCGTGGCCCCGCTTCGTAGGGCGGCTCCGGGGCGCGCTGGGCGTTGACGACCCCGACCGGCGACCGGAAGCCGCGCCCGAGCACGGCCAGGCCCGCGGCGGCCCAGCCGAGCTTCCCGCAGACCGCGACGACGTCGCCGGGCCGGGCACCCGAGCGCGTCACCGGCTCGCGGTCGCCGAGGTCACCGAGCGCGGTGACGCTGATCACGAGCTGGTCGGCGCGGACCATGTCGCCGCCGGAGACGCCGACGCCGGCGCGCTCGGCCTCGGTCCACATGCCGTCGGCCAGGGCGGTGACGACCTCGCGCGGGGTGTCCGATGGGCAGGCGATGCCGACGAGCACCGACGTCGGGGTGGCGCCCATGGCGGCGATGTCGGCCAGGTTGACCGCGACGGCCTTGCGCCCGACGTGCTCCGGGGCGGACCAGTCGAGCCGGAAGTGCACCCCCTGCACCAGGACGTCGGTGCTGGCGACCACGCGCCCGTCGGGGGCGGCGATGACGGCGGCGTCGTCGCCGGGACCGAGCAGCGTGCCCGGTGGCTGACGCCGCCCGGCCGTGACGGCTCTGATGAGCTCGAACTCCCCGGTCTCGGCGACCGTTGCGTCGTTCGGTGACACCCGTCACCTCTGCTTTCTCTACCGGGACAAAGATCGATCACCGATAGTCGGATGCCCTATGTTTTTCCGTGAGCTGCCGTTACGTTGCTGTGAACGTTCCTGCTCTCAAGTTCCTACCCTGAGCCGATCGATCCCGACGAAAGGGCGCGCCGTGGTCCACGCATACATCCTCATCCAGACCGAGGTCGGCAAGGCGGCCGCGGTCGCCGCCGAGATCTCGAGCATCCCTGGTGTGACCAGCTCGGAGGATGTCACCGGCCCGTACGACGTGATCGTCCGCGCGGCCGCCGACAGCGTCGACCAGCTGGGCCAGCTCGTGGTCGCGAAGGTGCAGAACGTGGAAGGCATCACGCGGACGCTGACCTGCCCGGTCGTGCATCTCTGAGCAGGTGATTCCTGGGGGGACGACCCCCCAGACCCCCCGAAACGACGCCAGTGGTGTAGTGGTCGGGTGCCAGATTCCGACACCGGCGCACCACCGAGGGTGGTGCTCGTCACGGCCGCCGCGCTCGCTGTGGCCCTGGCGGTCGCCGTCGCCGTCTTCGCCCTGACTCACCGTTCCGCGGATCCCGCGGCCGGCCCCCTGCCGCTGGTCCCCGTGCCCGCGCCGCAGGCCGCGTCCCCGGCGTGCAAGACGCTGCTGGCCGCGGTGCCCTCCGAACTGCCGTCCAACGGCGCTCAGCTGTCGCTCCGGGCGCTGGCCGAGCCGGCTCCGCCCGCGACGGTGGCGTGGGGCACGGACGACCCGCTGGTGCTCCGGTGTGGCCTCGACCGCCCGCCGGAGCTGACCCCGACGGCCCAGCTGAGGCTGGTGAACGGCGTCCAGTGGCTGCAGGTCCCGGGCGAAGGCGCGTCGACGTGGTACGTGGTGGACCGCGAGGTCTACTCGGCGCTCACGGTGCCGGACAGCGCCGGCACGGGCCCGCTGCAGCAGATCTCGGACGCGGTCGCGGCGAAGCTGCCGCCGCGGCCGCTGCGGTTCGGCTAGCGCAGGCCCGTCCCCCGGGCGATCGCCGTCTCGATGAGCGTGGTCAGCAGGGTCGCGTAGTCGACGCCGGTGACCTCCCACATCTTCGGGTAGGCCGACTTCGTCGTGAAGCCGGGCATCGTGTTGACCTCGTTGATGGTCGGCTCGCCGTCGGCGCCCACGAAGAAGTCGACGCGGGCGAGGCCCTGGCAGTCGAGGGCCTGGAAGGCCTGCACGGCCATGGCGCGGAGCTTCTCGGTGACGGCGTCGTCGAGCTTGGCCGGGATGTCCAGCTCGGCGTCGTCGCCCAGGTACTTGGTTTCGAAGTCGTACCAGGCGTTTTCGTCCTCGGACAGAACGCGGATCTCGGCCGGGAGCGACGCTTCGACGCGGCCGTCGGGGAATTCGAGCACCCCGCACTCGACCTCACGGCCGACGACGGCCGCCTCCACGAGGACCTTCGGGTCGGTGGCGCGGGCCAGCTCGATGGCCGCGCCGAGGTCCTCCCAGGACGTCACGCGGCTGATGCCGACGGAGGACCCGGCACGCGACGGCTTCACGAACACCGGCAGGCCGAGCTTCGCGCGGCCGGCGTCGTCCAAAGTGGACTGTCCACGGCGGAGCGCGGCGAAGGTGCCGACCGGAAGTCCTTCCGCGGCCAGGAGCTTCTTCGCGGTCTCCTTGTCCATGGCGGCCGCGCTGGCGAGCACGCCCGGGCCGACGTACGGGATGCCGGCGAGTTCGAGGAGGCCCTGGATGGTGCCGTCCTCGCCGAAGGCGCCGTGCAGCACCGGGAAGACGACGTCCACCTGGGACAGCAGCTCGCTTTCGCGGCCCGGCTCGACGGCGACGAGCCCCTGGCTGGAGGGGTCACCGGCGAGCACGAGCCCCTTGCCGTCGTCGACCGACGGCAGTTCACGGCCGCGGATGGCGAGCTGCGCGGAGTCGCCGGTGCCGAGCACCCAGCGGCCCTCACGGGTGATGCCGACCGGCACGGCTTCGAACCGCTCCGGGTCGAGGTTCCCCAGGACACTGCCCGCGGACAGGCAGGAGATGGTGTGCTCGCTGCTGCGCCCGCCGAACACGACCGCCACCCGGATCTTCTCGCTCATGGTGAGCCACCGTACCCGGTGACCTCGGCGAACAGCCCAGCCCCGTGCGCCGAGCGCGGCACCGCGAGCGACGAACGCAACCCCGGCGGAACTGGCACGTCGTTACCTACGAGGGGCGTTGTCAGCGCAGCACCGAGACCAGCGTCGGCAACGCCGCCACCAGCGCTTCCCGGCTACAGCCCGCGTATCCGATCGCCACCCCGTGCGCCGTCGGCACCCCGGCGAAGTGCCGCGCCAGGCCGTCCAGCCGGATCCCCCGCCGCTCGGCCGTCGCGATCACCGACGCCTCCACCGCGGCCGACGGGAACGGCACCACCAGGTGCGCCCCGGCGTCGTCGCCCCGGACCGGGATGCCCGCCGAGGCCAGCGCCCCCGCCAAGAGGGTCCGGCGCTCCGCCATCTCGCGGCGGATCTTGCGCAGGTGACGGCCCAGGTCGCCGTTGCGCGCGAACTCGTACAGCACCCGCTGCCCCGCCGGCGACGGACGCGTGCCCGTCAGGTCGCGGTACGCCAGCACCGCCGACGTGATCGCCTCCGGGGCCACCATCCAGCCCGCGCCCAGCGTCGGCGTCAGGATCTTCGACGTCGTCCCCAGGTGCACCACGACATCCGGCGCCAGCGACGCCAGCATCGGCAACGGCGCCACGTCGAAGCGCAGCTCGCCGTCGTAGTCGTCTTCGATGACGAGCATCCCGTCCGCACGCGCCCGCTCGACCAGCGAAACCCGCCGCGCCGCGCTCAGCCTGCTGCCCATCGGGTACTGGTGCGCCGGCGAGCAGTACACCGCCCGCGCGCCCGCCGGGATCGCCTCCGGCCGCAGCCCTTCGAGATCCACCGGCACGCCGACGACCCGCATGCCCGCCCGCAGGAACGCCTGCACCGCGCGCTGGTAACCGGGCTCTTCGACGGCGACGACGTCGCCCCGCTCCAGCACCGCCGCGGCCAGCTCGACGACCGCCGCGGTCGTGCCGCCGGTGGCCAGCACCGAACCGGCGGCCAGGCCGCGGTGGCGCAGCAGGTGCTCCGACACCGCCGCGCGGTAGTCCGGCAGGCCCGCGCGATGGGCGCGGATCAGCGGGTCCGGGTCGGCCGCGGCGCGCCAGGCCCGCCGCCAGGCCGCACGATCCAGCCCGGCCGCCCACGGCGTGCCCGGGCCGAGGTCCAGCAATGACGGCGGCTCGGCGTCGGGGGCCGGGACGGCGGGCGCCGGGACCTCCGAAGCCGAGAACGACGGCGGCGTCGTCACATACGTCCCCGAGCCGTGCCGCCCGGCGATCCAGCCCTCGGCGTGGAGCTGCTCGTACGCGGCCGACGTCACCGTGCGGCTGACGCCGAGCCGGCCGGCCAGCGCGCGGGTCGACGGGAGGCGGTCGCCGCCGCGCAGGTGCCCGGACGCCGCCGCCTCACGCAGCGCGTCCGCGAGCTGGACGGCGAGCGGCGTGACGGACGCGCGGTCGAGGCTGACCGGCAGCGCGGTGTCGGCGTGGGTCACCGGACCTCCCTAAGTGGACTTCCCAAGTGTACGAGAAGTGGCCGTTTTCCGATGCCACTGCCGGAGAGACGCTGGTCGCATGCTCTCCACCACGCCCCGCACCACGCTCGGCCGCAAGAAGCACCGGGCCGTCACCGACCGCGCCGTGCTGCACGCCGTCCTGGACGACGGCCTGATCTGCCACCTCGGCGTCGTCCGCGACGGCGTCCCGCTGGTCCTGCCCACCGGCTACGGCCGCGACGGCGACACGCTCTACCTGCACGGATCCACCGGCGCGGCGAGCCTCCGGAAAGCCAGCCAAGACCTCGACGTCTGCGTCACGGTCACCCTGCTCGACGCCATCGTCTACGCGCGCTCGGTGAACAACCACTCGATGAACTACCGCAGCGCCGTCATCCTCGGGAAGGCGAAGCTCGTCACCGACGCCGAGGCGAAGATGCACGGCCTCAAGGTGCTCACCGACCACCTCGCGCCCGGTTCGTGGGAGCACGCGCGGGAGGTCAATCCCAAGGAGTTCGCCGCGGTCAGCGTGCTCGCCCTCGACCTCGCCGAGGCGTCGGTGAAGATGCGTGCCGAGGGCCCGGACGACGAGCCCGACGACGTCGGCGCGGACGCCGCGTGGGCCGGCGTGCTGCCGGTGCGGACCGTCTTCGGCGAGCCCGAGCCGTCGGCCGACCTCTCCCCCGGCTGGGTGATTCCGCCGCACATCACCGATCGGGAGTAGCACCGTGTCGATCCGCGCGGTCGCCGTTCGTATGGGCAGTGACAGACCCCGATGCGGAAGGCAATCCGATGCGCGCGATCAGCGTCACCATGAACGTCACCCTCGACGGCGTCGTCCAGGGCCTCGGCCGGCCCGACGAGGACACCCGCGGCGGCTTCACCCACGGCGGCTGGGGCGGCCGCTACCAGGACGAGGTCCTCGCCGAGGAGATGAGCCGGGGCATGGCCAAGCCCGGCGACATGCTGTTCGGCCGCCGCACCTGGGAGGACTTCATCGGGGCGTGGGCCGGGCAGACCGACGGCAACCCGTTCACCACGCACCTGAACGCGGCCACCAAGTACGTCGCCTCGACCACTTTGGACGACGCCGGCAAGTGGCAGAACTCCGTGCTGCTGCAAGGTGAAGCGACCAAGACGGTGGCCGAGCTGAAGGCCACGCCCGGCAATGACCTCTCGATCATCGGGAGCGCCGCGCTCGTGCGAGCCCTGCACGCCGCCGGGCTGATCGACCGCTACACGCTGGTGGTCCACCCGCTGACGCTCGGCCGCGGCGCGCGCCTGTTCGACGCCGACGCGCCACTCACCGAGTTCGACCTCACCCGAAGCGTCGCGACCACCAAGGGTGTGCTGATCACGTACTACGAGCGGCGAGCGGAAGCCTGACCGTGAAGGTCGTGCGGCCGGGCACGGACTCGACCGAGACCGTGCCGCCGTGCGCCGTCACCAGGGACTGCACCACCGACAGCCCGAGCCCGGTGCCGCCGCCCGAGCGGGTGCGGGAGTCGTCGACGCGGAAGAACCGGTCGAAGATCCGCTCCTGGTCGGCCGGCGCGATTCCGGGCCCGGCGTCGGTGACCCGGGCGACGGCCTCGGCGCCCTCGACCGCCACCGCGACGTGCACCGCGGTCCCCGGCGGGGTGTGCACCGCGGCGTTGGCCAGCAGGTTGTCGAGCACCTGCCGCAGCCGCAGCGGATCGGCGTCCACCAGGGCCGGGTCCAGGGAGGTCGTCAGCGGGTGGTCGGGCCGGCCGGCGGTGAACGCGTCCGCCGCGTCGCCGGCCAGCTCGGCCAGGTCCGTCCGTTCCGGACGCAACGGCGTCTCGGCCGCTCGCGCGTCGAGGCGGGCCAGCAGCAGGAGGTCGTCGACGAGCACGGTCATCCGCGCCGTCTCCTCCCGGATCTTGCTCAGGTGCGCCTCGCGTTCCGCGGGCTCGTTCGCGGCCGCGTAGCGGAAGAGGTCGGCGTAACCCCGGATCGACGTCAGCGGCGTGCGCAGTTCGTGGGACGCGTCGGCGACGAACCGGCGCAGCCGCTCGTTCGCCTCGGTCTTGGCCGCCAGGGACGTGTCGATGTGCGCCAGCATCACGTTGAACGCCGTCCGCAGCTCCTCGACCTCGACGCCGCCGCCGCTGCCCGACGCGCGCGCCGGCAGGGCGGGGTTCGCGGTGAGGTCGTGGGAGGCGATGTCGTGCGCGGTGCCCGCCATGTCGGCCAGCGGGCGCAGGCCGCGGCGCAGCACCAGCCGCCCGACGACCACCAGCACCGCCAGCGCGAACGCGAACGCGCCCACCTCGACCCAGACCAGCTGCTGGACCGTCCCGTTCAGATCCCCCTGCGGCGCGGCGCTCAGCAGCACCGAATCGGTGTCGACCGGGCAGGCGCGGACCCGGTACGGCCCGTCGTCGTGCAGGTAGATGTCGCGGGTGACGTCACCGCCCGCGGCGTCGGCGGCGATCTTCGCGAGCTGCTGGGCGTCGCCGGGCAGCATGCCGCCCGGCTCGGGCGTCGCGACGCCGTCGCGCACCGAGTACAGCGCCGAATACCAGGAGTACACCGACTGCGGCGAGCCGTGCGTCTCGCGCAGCTTCGGCAGCTGGGTGTTCTGGCTCTTGGACAGCTGCTCGTCGAGGCGCCGGTCGAGGTAGCCGTGCATGATCCCGACCGTGGTGACGCCGACCGCGGCGAACACGACCAGGGCGAGCGCGCCGAGGCCGAGCGTGATGCGGGTGCCGAGCCGGGTGCGCTGCCAGGCCTCGTACCACCGGCGGGCCGCGCGGCTCACCGGGTGACCTGGCGCACGACGTACCCGACGCCGCGCACGGTGTGGATCAGCGGTTCGCCCGAGCCCGCGTCGATCTTGCGCCGCAGGTGCGAGATGACCAGTTCGACCACATTGGACCGGCCGCCGAAGTCGTACTCCCAGACGTGGTCGAGGATCTGCGCCTTCGTCAGCACCGACGGCGAGCGGCGCATCAGGTAGCGCAGCAGCTCGTACTCGGTCGGTGTCAGCTCGGCGGGAGCCTGGTCGCCGCGGCGGACCTCGCGGGTGTCCTCGTCCAGCGTCAGGTCCCCGACGCGCAGCACGGCCCCGCGCGCGGCGGCCGGGAGCGCGGCACCGGTGGTGCGGCGCAGCACCGCTCGCAGCCGTGCCATCAGCTCCTCGACGGAAAACGGTTTCACCAGGTAGTCGTCACCCCCGCGGGTGAGCCCGGCGATCCGGTCCGACGTCGCGTCCTTGGCCGTGAGGAACACCACGGGCACCGCGCTGCCGTTCGCGCGCAGCCGGTCCAGCACGGTGAAGCCGTCGAGGTCGGGCAGCATCAGGTCCAGCACCACGATGTCCGGCGCGAACGCCGCCGCCTCGCTCAGCGCGGCCCGGCCGGAGCCGGCCGTGACCGCCTGCCAGCCCTCGTACCGGGCGACGGTGGCGACGAGGTCGGCGATGTGCGGCTCGTCGTCGACGACGAGCAGGCGCACGGGTTCGGAGGGCTGCACCACCCCATCTTCTCCCGGCGCGCGAGCGGGCGGCGACCGGTGGCGCGGGCCGACAGCAACCCGACAGCCGGCACCCAGACTCGCCACAGGCTCGGTGGCGAGGCTGGCCTTCGTGAACCGAACCCGAGGGGGATCCGTGTGACCAGCATGACGCAGACCGCCGAGGCCACGCGCCCGGCGATCCGCCCCCGGATCGCCGCGAAATCCGGCCTTTTCCTCATCCTGGGCGCCAACGTGGCCGCCGCGACGGTCCTGTTCGCGCAGGCCGGGCTCTCGCCCAACGTGCTGATCAGCATCGGCAGGCTGGCCGGGCTGTACGGCGCGCTCACGATGGCGTTCCAGCTGCTGCTGGTGGCCCGGCTGCCCTGGCTGGACCGTCGGATCGGCATGGACCGGCTCACGACGTGGCACCGCTGGACCGGCTTCACGATCCTGTGGACGCTGCTCGCGCACCTGGTCTTCATCGTCTTCGGGTACGCCGAGGTCGAGAGCCACGGCGTCGTCGACGAGCTGGTGGACATGGCGAACGAGCTGGAGGGCATCCTGCGCGCGCTGGTCGCGTTCGCGGTGATCCTCGTCGTCGGGGCGGTGTCCGCGAAGTTCGCGCGGCGGCGGCTGGCCTACGAGACGTGGCACTTCATCCACCTCTACACCTACGCGGCGGTCTTCCTGGCCTTCACCCACCAGATCGCGCTCGGCACGTCGTTCGCCGGCTCGCCGATGGCGAAGGGCTACTGGTGGTCGCTCTGGCTCAGCGCCGGCGCCGCCGTCCTCGCCGGGCGTGTGCTGCTGCCGCTGTGGCGGAACCTGCGCCACCGGCTGCGTGTCACCGCCGTGGTTTCCGAGTCCCCGGACGTGGTTTCGGTCTACATGACCGGCAAGCACCTCGACCGGATGCCGGCCCGCGCCGGCCAGTTCTTCCTGTGGCGGTTCCTCACCAAGGACCGCTGGTACCAGGCCAACCCCTTCTCGCTGTCGGCCGCGCCCGACGGCCGCACACTGCGCCTGACGGCGAAGGCGCTCGGCGACTCCAGCGCGTCGCTGCGCAGCCTCCGCATCGGGACGCGCGTGTTCGCCGAAGGCCCCTACGGCGCGTTCACCACGATCCACCAGCAGCGCCCCAACGCGCTGCTCGTGGCGGGCGGCGTCGGGATCACGCCGATCCGCGCGCTGCTGGAGGACATCGAAGGCCACGTCGTCGTGCTGTACCGGGTGCGCACCCAGACCGACGCGGTGCTGCTGCCCGAGCTGAACGAGCTGGCCAAGGCCCGCGGCGCGATGGTGAGTGTCCTCACCGGACCCGACCAGGCGGTCGGCCCGCGCGGCACGATGCTCGGCCCGGCGAACCTGCACATGATGGTGCCGGACGTGCACGAGCGGGACGTGTTCGTCTGCGGCCCGCCCGGGATGACGTCGGCCGTGCTGCGCAGCCTGCGAGAGCTGCGTGTGCCCAAGGCCCAGGTCCACGCCGAACGCTTCAGCCTCGCGGCCTAGGGAGACACGTCGTCATGAAGAGAACCATCTTCGTCGTCGCGCTGTCGATCGCGGGGTTCATCGCGGTCTGGCGGTTCGAACCCGGGCCGCCGGTGCAGAACGCCGCCGCCCAGGCGCCGCCCGCCGTCGTCGCACCGTCCACATCGGTCCCCAAGCCGACATCGACAGCACCGTCGGCACCGTCCACTTCGGCCGGTGGCCCGACCGGGGGCACGTCGACCTCCCCCACGACGTCGGCACCACCGCCGTCCACTCCGGACAGTGCGAACGCGACGGTCACCACCCAGGGCACGCCGGAGTGGAGCACCTACGGGACCGTGCAGGTCCAGGTGACCTTCACCGGTTCCCGGATGGCCGCGATCACCCTGCTGCAGGCCCCGGACGGCGGCCGTGCGCTCACTGCCCTGCCGAAGCTGCAGGAAGAGGCGATCAAGGCGCAGAGCGCGAAGATCGACACGGTGACCGGCGCGACCGAGACGAGCGAGTCGTACAAGACGTCGCTGCAGGCCGCCATCGACGCCCGGGGCAACCGATGACGACCCGGGTGGAACAGGTGATGGGCCTGCCGATCTCCCTCGACCTGCGGGACGAGGGGGACTTCGCCGAGGTCGTCGACGACGTCTTCGCCTGGTTCCGCGACGTCGACGCCCGGTTCAGCCCCTTCAAGGAGGACAGCGAGGTCAGCCGGTACGACCGCGGCGAGCTGCCGGCCGGGGAGCTGAGCGACGACCTGATCGAGGTGCTGGAGCTCTGCGCGTACTACGAGCAGCTCTCCGGCGGCGCGTTCCGCGCGCGGCTGCCCGGCCGCGGCCTCGACCCGTGCGCGGTGGTGAAGGGCTGGGCGGTGCAGCGCGCCGCGGACATGCTCAAGGCCGAGGGCGCGACGACGTTCTGCCTCAACGCGGGCGGCGACGTCGTCACCGCCGGCGAGCCGGAACCCGGGCGGGCCTGGCGGGTCGGCGTCCGCCACCCCGAGCAGCCCCTCGCGGTGTGCGCGGTGCTGGAGTCGCGCAACGGCGCCATCGCGACGTCGGCGGCCTACGAACGCGGCTCGCACATCCTCGACGGCCGCGACGGCACCCCGGCGACCGGCCTGATGAGCGTCACCATCGTGGCCGGCGACCTGGTCACCGCGGACGCGCTGGCCACCGCGGCGTTCGCCATGGGCGCCGAAGGCATCACGTGGGCGGCGGACCGGCCGGGCTGCGAGATCCTCATCGTCGACGACAGCCGCCGCATGCACCGGACCGCGGGACTCCTGCTGGCTTCGTGACGGCGTCCGCCAAAACCGGTCGCCCCGCCCCGGCCGCTCGGCCAGACTCGGGTCATGCCTTCCGCCGTGCTGAACGTGTCCGTCGACTGCGCCGACCCGTACACCCTCTGCCAGTTCTGGAGCCAGGTCACCGGGAAACCGATCCCGGACGAGGACCGGCCGGGTGACGACGAGGTCGGCTTCGAGCTGACCGACGGCACCACGTTGCTGTTCCTGAAGGTCCCCGAGCCGAAGACGGTGAAGAACCGCCTCCACCTGTGCCTGCAGCCGGACGTGCCGCGCGACGAAGAGGTCGCGCGCCTCATCGGGCTGGGCGCCACGCTCGTCGACGACCGGCGCAACGACGACGGCACCGGCTGGGCCGTGCTCGCCGACCCCGAGGGCAACGAGTTCTGCGTGCTGCGCAGCAAGGCCGAACGCGAGGCGACGTCGTGACGGACTCGTTCACCGTCAACAAAGCCACCTGGGACGAGCGCGCGCCGCTGCACGCGGCGTCGCCGGACTACAACTTCGCCGGCTTCGCCGCGGATCCGGCGTACCTCAGCCACGTGGTGCGGTTCGACCGGCCGCGTTTGGGCGACATCGCCGGGCTGCGCGCGGTGCACCTGCAGTGCCACCTCGGCACGGACACGGTGTCGCTGGCCCGGCTGGGCGCGCGGATGTCCGGGCTCGACTTCTCCGGCGTGGCGCTGGCCGAGGCCCGGCGGCTGGCGACGGCGGCGGGCGCGGACATCGACTACCACGAGGCCGACGTCCACGACGCCGTCTCCGTGCTGGGCGCGGAGCGCTTCGACCTGGTCTACACCGGGATCGGCGCGTTGTGCTGGCTGCCGTCGGTGGCGCGCTGGGCCGAGGTCGTGGCCGGTCTGCTGCGGCCGGGCGGCCGGCTGTTCATCCGCGAAGGGCACCCGATGCTGGCCGGCCTGGACGAAACCCAGGACCCGGCGGTGCCGCGCTACCCGTACTTCGAGCACGCCGAGCCGCTGGTGTTCGACGAGCCGGGCACCTACGTCCGGGTCGACGGCGAACTGACGTCCACGGTGACGCACGAATGGGCCCATTCCCTGGGCGAGGTCGTCACCGCGCTGCTGGACAACGGGCTGACGCTGACCGGGCTCACCGAGCACGACAGCGTGCCGTGGAACGCCATCCCGGGCCAGATGGTGCACGACGAGACCGTCGACGAGTGGCGGCTGAAGGACACGCCGGAGCGGCTCGCGGCGAGCTACACCCTGCAGGCGGTCAAATGACCCTGATCGCGGTCGCCACCCTGGGCGGCACCATCTCGATGGCCCCTGCGAGCGGCTCCGGCGGCGCGGTGCCGCGGTTCGGCGCCGCGGAGCTGCTCGCCGGTCTCGGCGACCTGCCGTTCGAGGTGCGGGCCGAGACGCTGGCGGGCATCGGCAGCGCGTCGATGGACTTCGCGACGCTGCTGCGCTGCCGCGACTGGGGCCTGGCCCAGGAAGCCGACGGTTTTGTGGTCGTCCAGGGCACCGACACCCTCGAGGAGACGGCGTACTTCCTGGACCTGTGCTGGCCGTCGGAGATCCCGGTGGTCGTCACCGGCGCGATGCGCAACGCGGGCCTGCTCAGCCCGGACGGCCCGGCGAACCTGCGCAACGCCCTGACGATCGCGGCCGATCCGCGCGGTCGCGGGCGGGGCGCGATGGTGACGTTGAACGACGACGTCCACGCGGCGCGCTGGGTGCGGAAGGCGCATTCGAGCCACCTGGACGCGTTTTCGTCGGCGCCCGCGGGCCCGCTCGGCATGGTCGTCGAGCAGGCGGTGCACTGGTTCCACCCGTCACCGCCGCGGCCGCCGGTGCTCTCCGGCGACGACTTCGGCGGGCTGGTGCCGGTGGTCGAGTCCGGTCTGGACGACTCGGGCGCGGTGCTGGAGCTGGTCGCCGCGGATCCGCGCGTGCGCGGGATCGTGCTGGCCGCGACGGGCGTGGGGCACGTCTCCGGCGGCACGGCCGACGTCGTCGAGCGCCTGGTCGCGCGGCTGCCGGTGGTGGTCGCGTCCCGGACGGGCGCGGGCCCGACCCTGCGCTCGACGTACGGCTTCCGCGGTTCGGAGTCGAGCCTGATCGCGCTGGGCGCGACGATGGCGGGCTGGCTGGACGCCCGCAAGTCCCGCATCCTGCTGCACACGCTGCTGGCAACCGGCGCCGACCGCACCCGCATCGAACGCGAATTCCGCCTGCGCGGCGACCTGGACTGACCCCCGGCCAAGTGCCGTGAAGGCCACCTTGCGGGACGCTGAGTCCCTCAAGGTGGCCTTCACGGCAGGTCGCGGATCGGGCCGCCGAGCGGGTCCAGGTGGTACGGGCGCATCGCGCGGGCCGCGTCGCGGTAGACGTGGATCGAGATCGCCGGGTCCGGGCCCTCGTTGCGGACCTCGTGCACGTAGCCCGGGCCGAACACCCGCGACTGCCCGGCCTCCAGCGGGTGCAGCTCGGTGATCGCGCGGCCGTCCGGGGCGCGGCGGGCCACCACCTCGGTCAGGTGCCCGCTGACCACGGTGAACGCACCGCTGGCGAACGCGTGGTCGTGCAGGTCGGTGCGCTGGCCCGGCAGCCAGCTCATCAGCCAGACCTCCTGCTGCTCGTCCTTCGAGACGAGCGTCGCGAAACGCTCGTCCGGGTCGTAGCGCAGCAGGTGGCGCCACTGGTCACGGTCGGCGGCGACCTCCAGCGCGACGCGCACGGGGTGGCGCAGCGCGGGGTTCTCGGGACGCAGCAGGGTGTTGTCCGGGACGGCGAACATGAGGGTCCTCACGGGAGAAAAGGGGTGTCGAGCTGGGCCGGGGCGGGGTTCACCGACAACAGCGACACGCGCACACGACGGCGCGGAGGTCGTGACGACCCCGCGGCTCGGTCATGGTGTGCGCGAACATGACGCACAATCTCCCAGCCGCCCGGCGACCGGTCAAGCGGCTCCCAGCATCCGGGCGGTACGGCCTTCGGTTCAGGACCACTCGTGTTTTTGCGAGCGTCCCAGCAGTTCCGCGCCGGCCTGGCGCGGGTCGACACCTTCGTGGCAGACGCGGTGCATCGCGTCCGTGATCGGCATGTCGACACCGACGCTGTGGGCCAGCGCCCGGATCGACGAGCACGACATGACGCCCTCGGCGACCTGGCCGCCGGCAGCGGCCTGGGCCTGCTCCAGCGTGTCGCCGCGGCCGAGGTGCTCCCCGAACGTCCGGTTGCGCGACAGCGGCGACGAGCACGTCGCGACCAGGTCGCCGACCCCGGCGAGCCCGGCGAACGTCAGCGGGTCCGCACCCAGTTTCGCGCCGAGCCGGGCCATCTCGGCCAGGCCGCGGGTGATCAGCGTCGCCATGGTGTTCGTGCCGAGGCCGAGGCCCGCGGCCATCCCGGTGCTGAGTGCGATGACGTTCTTGCACGCCCCGCCCAGCTCGCAGCCGACGACGTCGGTGTTGGTGTACGGCCGGAAGTAGGAGTTGGCGCTGGCGCGCTGGATCGCGACCGCGCGCTCGTGGTCGGCGCAGGCGAGCACGGACGCGGCCGGCTGCCCCGCGGCGATCTCCTTGGAGAGGTTCGGCCCGGTGACGACGACGACCTCGCCGGCCGGGATCTCGACGATCTCGGCGATCACCTCGCTCATCCGCTTGAGCGTGCCGAGTTCGACGCCCTTGGCGAGGCTGACGAGGACCGTGTCGGCGGGCAGCAGGGTGCGCCACTCCGAGAGGTTCGCGCGCAGGCTCTGGCTGGGCACGGCCAGCACCACGGCCTCGGCGCCGTCGAGGGCCTCGGCCGGGTCGGTGGTCGCGGTGATGCGGTCCGGCAGGTCGATGCCGGGCAGGTACGCGGAGTTGGCGTGCCGCTCGCGGATGTCCGCGGCGACCTGCTCGCGGCGCGCCCACATGGTGACGTCGCGCCCGGCGTCGCCGAGGACCTTCGCGAAGGCGGTGCCCCACGAACCGGCCCCGAGGACGGTGACCCGCTGGACGTCGGCGCGCATCAGACCGGGTCCCCCGGCTTCGCCGAAGGCGGTTCTTCGTGCCGGATCTCGCCGAGCAGCCGGGTCACGTCGTCCATCATCACCTTCGTGACCTCGCGCAGTTTCGACGCGCTGCGCGTGTTGCCGTCGCGGTAGGCGGACAGGTCGAGCGGGTCGCCGACGGAGTGCGTGACGGTCTTGCGCGGGAAGGGCGTGAACTTCTTCGTGTAGCCGTCGAAGATCTGGCTGGTGCCCCAGCGCGCGATCGGGATGACGGGGACGTCGTTCTGCAGCGCGAGCCGGGCGGCGCCGGTGAAGGACTCCTTCGGCCAGCCGGCCGGGTCCTTGGTGATGGTGCCCTCGGGGTAGATGACGACGAGCTTCCCCTGCTGCAGGGCATCGTGCGCGGCCTTGAGGCTGTCTCCGGCCGCGGCCGACCCGCGCGAGACGGGGATCTGCCCGGCACCGACGAAGATCTTCCCGAAGATCGGCGTCCGGGTCAGCGACTCCTTGCCGAGGAAGCGCGGAACGCGCTTTTGCCGGTGCACGAAGACGGCGTCGACCACGGGGTCGAGGTGCGAGATGTGGTTCATCACCAGCAGCGCGGGCCCCTGCCGGGGAACCTTCTCGTTCCCGACGTACACCCGCCGCCCGATGGCGGTCAGCGGGTAGAACAGTACGGCGGCGAGTCCCACCCAGAAGCCGCCCTTTTCACGCCGGGCCACAGTCTTCCTCCTCCACGAGCTCACGTCCGCCCTTGATCCTGCCGCGCCGGGGTCCGGGCGGTCCAGGGAGGGTGGCTCAGGGAGCGCGAGCCCAGGTGGAACGGCTCATCGAGCGGGGCTCGGGTCGCGCCGGGCGCGGCTCGGGGTCGTGAGTGTTCAGAAGGGTTGGAACACTGCTAAACACTCACGTCCACCCACGCCGCACCTGCCGCGCTCCTCGCACCGGCACCAGGCCGCAACTCGCCCCGCGGCAGCCGAACGCTCGGCAAATCCCCAGCACCAGGCCCAATTCCGCGCGCCGCCCGCCGCCAGACAGAACCCACCCTCCCTGGGGGCCACCCCGTCTCAACGGTATCGGCCGCACCCGCCAAAAACCCCGCCCCGGCCGCCCCCGTCCCCCGAGTTGTCCACAACACCGCGAGCCTGTGGACAACCACCCGCCCGCGCCCCGCCCGCCGCTGTTTCGGGTAAAGATGGACGGGTGGACGTGGACCTGGTCGTACCGATGAAACACCCCCGTGACGGGAAGTCGCGGCTGCGTGGCGCCGTGGAGGCGGACCGGCACCCCTCGCTGGTACTGGCGCTCGCCGCCGACACGCTCGCCGCGGTCGCCGCGACCGCCCGGGTGCGGCGGGTGCTGCTCGTCGCCGCCGAACCGGCGGCCGTCGCCGAACTCCGGGACCTCGGGATCGAGATCGTCGGCGAACACGGCGAAAAAGGGCTCAACCAAGCCTTCCGGCACGGCGCCGGGCTCCTGCGGCGAGACGACCCGGGCGGCGTGATAGGCGCCCTGCAGGCCGATCTCCCCGCCCTGCGCGCCGGTGACCTCTCCGCCGCGCTGGACGAAGCCGCGGGGCGCCGCGCCTTCGTCGCCGACCGGCAGGGCACCGGCACCACCCTGCTGCTGACCGCCCCCGGCGCGCCGCTGGACCCGCGGTTCGGGCCGGGTTCCGCGCGGGCGCACCGAGCCTCGGGAGCGGTGGCCCTAGGCGGCGAACTCCCCTCGTTGCGCAGCGACGTCGACACGCCCGAAGACCTCGCCCACGTCCGGAGCCTGGGTGTCGGGAAACACACCGCCGCCCGGCTCGGCGAGCCCTGTGCCACGCCCGGGTGAGGTGTTCATCTGACCTTCACCACGACCGGAGCAATTCCGCCTCGCTTAGTGAAGAATGGGCCGCGTGAGCACAGACGACGGCGGCACGCCCGCACCGCGGAGGCGACGGAACCCGGCGACCGGATCCGAAACGGCGAAGAAGACCACCGCGGCCAAGCCGGCCGCGGCGAAGAAGGTCCCGTCGAAGTCCACCGCGCGCGACACCGCCGCCCGTGCCACGGCCGGGAAGGCCAGAGTCCGCAAGAGCACCCCCGCCGCGGCGGCCCCTCGCCGCCGCAGCTCCGCGCACGGCAACGCGCGCGGGGCCGAGGAGTTCCGCGCCGTGCCGTCGGCGCCGCCCGCCGTCACCGCGGCGCCCAGCGCCGTGGAGACGCTGCCGGACGACCGGTACTTCAACCGTGAGCTCTCGTGGCAGGACTTCAACGCCCGCGTGCTCGCGCTGGCCGAGGACGAGTCGCAGCCGCTGCTCGAGCGCACGAAGTTCCTCGCGATCTTCGCGTCCAATCTGGACGAGTTCTACATGGTCCGCGTCGCCGGCCTGAAGCGCCGCGACGAGACCGGCCTGCTGGTGCGCAGCGCGGACGGGCTCACCCCGCGCGAGCAGCTCGACTACATCGCCAAGCGCAACCAGGACCTGGTCGAGCAGCAGACCGGCGCGTTCGAGAAGGGCCTGCGCCCGCTGCTGGCCGAGCACGACATCCGGATCGTCGGCTGGGCCGACCTCGCCGGCGCCGACCAGCTGCGCCTGTCCAGCTACTTCTCCGAGCAGATCTTCCCGGTGCTGACGCCGCTGGCCGTCGACCCGGCGCACCCGTTCCCGTACATCTCCGGCCTTTCGCTCAACCTGGCCGTCACGGTCCGCGACCCGGAAGGCGGCACCGAGCGCTTCGCCAGGGTCAAGGTGCCCAGCAACGTGCCCCGGCTGATGCGCGTCGAAAACGAGCGGACCAGCCGCACCGCGACCTTCCTGCCGCTGGAGGAGCTGATCGCGGCGCACCTGGGCGAGCTGTTCACCGGGATGGACGTCACCGAGCACCACGTCTTCCGCGTCACCCGCAACGCCGACTTCGAGGTCGACGAGGACCGCGACGAAGACCTGCTCCAGGCCCTCGAGCGCGAGCTGGCCCAGCGCCGGTTCGGGCCGCCGGTGCGCCTCGAGGTCGCGCAGGACATGAGCGAGCACATGCTCGAGCTGCTGCTGCGCGAGCTGGACGTCGACCCGGCCGACGTCGTCGAGGTCCCCGGCCTGCTCGACCTGACCTGCCTGCACCAGCTGTCCGGGGTGGACCGCAAGGAGCTGAAGGACCGGCCGTTCGTGCCGGCGACGCACCCGGCGTTCGGCGAGCGCGAGACGCCGAAGAGCGTCTTCGCGACGCTGCGCGAGGGTGACGTGCTGGTGCACCACCCGTACGACTCCTTCTCCACAAGCGTGCAGCGGTTCATCGAGCAGGCCGCGGCCGACTCGAAGGTCCTCGCGATCAAGCAGACGCTGTACCGGACTTCGGGCGACTCCCCGATCGTCGACGCGCTGATCGACGCCGCCGAGGCGGGCAAGCAGGTCGTCGCGCTGGTCGAGATCAAGGCGCGGTTCGACGAGCAGGCCAACATCACCTGGGCGCGGACGCTGGAGCGCGCGGGCGTGCACGTCGTGTACGGCCTGGTCGGGCTGAAGACGCACTGCAAGGTGTCGATGATCGTGCGCCAGGAGGGCTCGACCATCCGGCGCTACTGCCACATCGGCACCGGCAACTACAACCCGAAGACCGCGCGGCTCTACGAGGACATCGGCCTGTTCACCGCGGACCCGAGCATCGGCGCGGACGTCACCGACCTGTTCAACGTGCTCACCGGCTACTCCCGCCAGGACACCTACCGGACGATCCTCACCTCGCCGCACGGCATCCGGCGGGGCATCGTCCGCGCGATCGGCGAGGAGATCGAGCTGGCCCGGGCCGGGCAGCACGCCGGCATCCGGATCAAGTGCAACTCGCTGGTCGACGAGCAGATCATCGACGCGCTCTACCACGCGTCGCAGGCCGGCGTCCCGGTCGAGATCGTGGTGCGCGGGATCTGCACGCTGAAGCCCGGCGTCGAAGGCCTGTCGGAGAACATCCACGTCCGGTCGATCCTCGGCCGGTTCCTGGAGCACTCGCGGATCTTCAACTTCCGCGCCGGCGGCACGCACTGGATCGGCAGCGCCGACATGATGCACCGCAACCTGGACCGGCGGATCGAGGCGCTGGTGCGGGTCAAGGACCCGAAGCTGACGCGCCAGCTCGACGACATCTTCGAGTCCGCGCTGGACCCGGAGACCCGCTGCTGGGTGCTGACCGCGAGCGGCGAATGGGCGCCGTCCCCGGCCGAGGGTTCGCGTGTGCGTGATCACCAGCTCGAACTCGCCAAGCTGCACGGGGCCGCCGGATGACCCAGGAGGTACGGGCGGCCGGCGCGGTCCTGTGGCGCCTCGCCGGGAGGGCGGTCGAGGTCGCCCTGGTCCACCGCCCGCGGTACGACGACTGGTCGCTGCCCAAGGGAAAGCTCGATCCGGGCGAGACGACGGCCGAGGCCGCCGTGCGGGAGATCCGTGAGGAGACCGGTTTCCGCGCGGTGCTGGGCCGGTACCTGGCCCGGACCTCCTACGACGTGCCGGCGAAGCACGGGTCCGGCACGGTCCCGAAGACCGTCGACTACTTCAGCGCCGAAGCGGTGTCCGGCGCGTTCGAGGAGAACGACGAGGTCGACGAGCTGCGCTGGCTGGAGCCGACCGCCGCCGAGAAAACACTGACGCGGCGCGAGGACGTCCGGGTGCTGCGCGCGTTCTGCGAGCTGCCGGTCGGGCTGACGACGCTGCTGCTGGTGCGGCACGCGAAGGCGGGCAAGCGCGACGGCTGGAACGGCGACGACGACCTGCGGCCGCTTTCGGAAGCCGGGCTGCGGCAGGCGGCGGGGCTGCGGCGGGTGCTGGCGCTGTCCGCCCCGGACCGGGTGCTGTCGGCGCCGCGGCTGCGGTGCGTCCAGACGGTGGGCGGGATCGCCGAGGACATCGGCACCGAGGTGCGGCACGAGCCGCTCTTCTCCGAAGAGGGCTACTGGCCGGACCCGGTGCTGGGGATGGCGCGGCTGCTGGCGATCGCCGGTGACGGCGGGACACCCGTCGTGGCCAGCCAGGGCGGGGTGATCCCGGACCTGGTGAGCGCCCTGGCGGACCGCGACGGCGTCGAGCTGAGCGCGGCGCGCGGCGGTGTGGTGCCGAGCAAGAAGGGCTCGTTCTGGGTCCTGTCGTTCCGCCCGCCGACGGCCGAAGACGGCCCGGTCCTGGTCGCGGCGGACTACCACCCGAGTGCCCTGCCCGCCCCGGCTCCCAGCCGGCACTGAAGGAATCGGCACTGAAGGAATCGACGCCGTCGAAGACAGCGCCGTGACAGTGGATGTTGGTGTACTGGTTCCGGTCCCCCGCTGGGCCGCGCCGGGCTAGGGGTACGGCGCGTCCTTCGCCGGGGGCTCGTCTGGTGGCACCGTGGCCAGCAGGGCCTGGATCTCCGGCACCCGGGGATCTCCGAGGCGCTGGCTGACGGCCAGCGCCTCGGCCCAGTGGGTCCCGGCCTCCCGCGCCCGGCCCGTGCGGTGCTTGAGCCGCCCGAGGGTGATCTGGACGTCGATGGTGCCGTAGTCGGCGTTGAGCTCCTTCAGCTCGGCGAGGGCGTCGAGCCCCGCCTTCTCCGCTTCGTCGTGCCGGCCGGCGCCTTCGAGGGCTTCGGCGACGTTGCCCAGCGCGAGCGCCGCGTGGTAGCGGTCGCCGAGTTCGGCGAAGGCCTCGTGCGCGGCCTGGGCGGCTTCGGCGGCGTGGTCGTAGTCGTGCAGGCCGATGCGGCTCGCGCTGACGTTGAGCAGCGCGTGCGGGACGAAGGTGCGCTGGCCACGGTCGCGGGCGAGGTCGACGGCCTTGAGGGCGTAGCGCTCGGCTTCGGCGTACTCGGCGCGGACGTAGTAGGCACCGGACAGGTTGGACAGGATCGCGACGGTCAGCGCCGTGTCGTTCCCGGTTTCGGACGCCGTCCGCGCTTCTTCCAGCGCTTCGAGGGCCTTGTCGGGCTGGAGGGTGCGCAGGTAGGCCGAGCCGAGGTTGTTGGCGCTATACTGGAGACCGGTGTTGTCCCCGGCGTCGCGGGTCGCGGTGACGGCGACGCCGGCCGTCGCGATCCAGTCGTCGCGGTCGTGGCGTTCGGCGAAGAATCCGCGCAGCAGCCAGGCGAGCTTCCACGCGTGGGCGACCCACCCGCGGTCCGCGGCGAGGCCGACGAGCGCGGTCAGGGCCGGGCGTTCGGCGGTGTACCAGGCGATCGTGGCCTCGTGCTGCGCGAAGCGGACGGCCGGGACCGGCGCGGGGTCCAGCGTGATGTCGTCGGTGAGCAGGTCGGGGCGGACGAGCTTGTTGGCCTCGGCGACGCTGGCCAGGTACCAGTCGACGAGCCGTCGCAGCGCCGCCTCCCGTTCCGTCGTGGTCGTCTCGGACTCGACGAGCTCGGCGGCGTAGACGCGCAGCAGGTCGTGGAACTGGTAGCGGTCGGTGCCGGGCTGGTTGAGCAGGTGCGCGGCGGCGAGCTGGTCGGCGAGCTCACGCGCTTCGCGCAGGTCGGCGCCGGCGAGCGCGGCGGCCGAAGACAGGCTGAAGGCCAGGCCGGGGTGCAGGCCCAGCAGCCGGAAGAACCGGGCGGCGGCCGGGCGCAACGCCTTGTAGGACCAGGAGAACGCGGCGCGCAGGTCGGTACCGGCGTCCTGCGGGTCGCGCAGGGTGTCGAGCCGCAGCTTCTGGTCGCGCAGCTCCTCGACGATCCCGGCCAGCGACACCCCGGAGAAGCGCGACGCGCGTTCGCCCGCCAGGGCCAGCGCCAGCGGGAGCCGGCCGCAGAGCTGGACGAGCTCGGCGACGGCGCCGGGTTCGGCCGCGATGCGCTGCGGTCCGACGCTCCCGGCGAGCAGCGCTTCGGCGTCGCGGTCGTCGAAGGAGCGCAGCGCGATGCGGCGGGCGCCGTCGCGGGCGACCAGGCCGCGCAGCTGGTTGCGGCTGGTCACGACGACGAGGTTGCCGGCGCCGGGCAGCAGCGGGCGGACCTGGTCGGCGTCGCGGGCGTTGTCGAGCAGCATCAGCGTGCGGCTGCCGGCCAGCCTGCTGCGCAGCAGCGCGGAGCGTTCCTCCACTGTGGAAGGCCACGTCTCGGGCGGGACGCCGAGCGCGCGCAGGAAGCCGGCCAGCGCCGTCTCGGTCGTCACCGGGGTGCCCGCGGAGTGCCCGCGCAGGTCGAGGAACAGCTGGCCGCCGGGGAACCGGTCGCGCACGCGGTGCGACCAGTGCACGGCCAGCGACGTCTTGCCGACGCCGGCGGTGCCTTCGATGACGACGACGCCGGACGCGCCACCGGGCGGGAGCCGGTCCAGCTCGGCGAGCTCGGCGCCGCGGCCGGTGAAGCCGGCGACGTCGAAGGGCAGCTGCCGCGGGACTTCGGTGCGGGCGGCGGGTTCGGCGTCGGCGGCGAGCAGCTCGGCGTGCAGGCGGCGCAGGTCCTCGCCGGGTTCGACGCCGAGCTCGTCGGCCAGCAGCGCGCGCAGCCCGGCGTAGCGGGAGAGGGCCTCGGCGCGGCGCCCGGAGCGGGCCAGGACACGCACCAGCCGTTCCCACAGGGATTCCCGCAGCGGGTGCTGCGAGACGAGGTCGGTGAGCTCGGCGACGAGCCGCGCGTCCGGCACGAGCCCGCCGTCGAGGTCGATCCGCTGCTCGACGGCGAACAGGTACCGCTCGGTCAGCAGCGGTCCCCATTCGGCGGTCAGCGTGGGTGATCCGACGCCTTCGAGCGGCGTGCCGGCCCAGGCGTCGAGCGCGGTGGTGAGCAGCGCGCGCCGCGCCGCGGGCCCCGTGGTGGCCGCGGCCTGGTCCAGGGTGCGCAGGAAACGCAGGGCGTCCACCCGGGACGGGTCCACGACCAGCCGGTACCCCTCCGGTTCGGTCACGACGGTGTCCTCGCCGCAGAGCCGGCGCAGGCGCATGACGTACGTCTGCAGGCTCCCCCGGATGTGCGCGGGCGGGGCTTCGCCCCACACCCCGCGCGCGAGGGTGTCGATCGAGACCAGGCGGCCCGCGGACAGCGCGAGTGTCGCGAGCAGCGCGCGCTGACGGGAACTGGTCAGCAGGACCGGCGAACCGTCGACGAGCACCTGGAAGGAACCGAGAAGCCGGATGTCGATGGTGGTCGCCCCCAGGTTCGCCTAGCGCCGGACCCCGCCGTCCGCGGGTCCCGAGAAACGCAGCGTGGCACCACTCGGCCGGGCGCTCAAGCACCTTTGCGAAATTGGGCGGAACCGGTCCCGGCGCCGAGGAGTGACCCGGGTGGCGGTGTGCGGCTTCCTTTCGGGAAAGGACTCGTGCCCGTGAGTAACTCTTGTGCGGCAGCCGAACAATCGCTCCCGCACCCGACGCTCTTACCCCGACAGTCGGCTCGCGTACCCGAACAGTCGGCTCATGTACCCGAACAGTCGGCTCGCGTACCTGAAGGGTCGGCTCGCGTACCCGAACAGTCAGCTCGCGAGCCGACCCTCTAGGTACGTGAGACGACTCCCTGGGTACACGAGCCGACTCCCTGGGTACGCGAACCGACTCCCTGGGTACGTGAACCGACTCTGCGGGTACGCGGGTCGACCCCTTGTGTGCGGATCGCTTCTGTCCCACTGGGCCCGGACGTGCGGCAGGGCCCCGCGTGCTGCTGTGCGGGGCCCTGCCTGGGAAAACCCGGGTCAGCTCTTCTTGGCCGTGGCCGAAGTCCGCCTGGCCGGGGCCTTGGCGGCCGCGGGCTTGCGTGCGGTGGCGGTCTTCGCGGCGGTGGTCCTGGCTGCCGTCGTCCTCGTCGCGGCGGGCTTCGCAGCCGTGGGCTTGGCTGCCGTCGTCTTGGCTGCTGTGGTCTTGGCCGCTGTGGTCCTGGCCGTGGTGGTCTTGGCCGCCGTCGCCTTCGGGGCCGCCTTTGCGCGTGTGGTGGTCGTCTTCGGGGCGGCCGCGCGAGTCGTGGCGGGCTTGGCCGCGGTCCTGGTCGTGGCCGCCTTCGGGGCCGTCGTCCTGGTGGTGGCCGGCTTCGCCGTGGTGGCGCGGGTCCGCGTGGCCGTGGCGCGGGCGGCGGTGGGCTTCGCCGCGGCCGCACGGGGTGTCGTGGCCCGAGTCGCCGTGGCGCGCTTGACCGGGGCGGCCTTGGCCAGCTTCTTCGCGCCCGAAATGACGTCCTTGAAGGTGGTCCCCGCACGGAACGCCGGCACAGTGGTCTTCTTGACGCGCACCGCCTCGCCGGTGCGCGGGTTCCGGGCGGTGCGAGCCGCGCGAGCGCGCTTCTCGAACACCCCGAAGCCGGTGATGTTGACCTTCTCGCCCTTGTTGACCGTCCGGATGATGATGTCGACCAGACCGTCGACCGCCGCGGAAGCGGCCTTCTTGTCGCCCAGGCGCTCGGTCAGCGCCTCGATCAGCTGGGCTTTGTTCGCCATCCAGTCCTCCCGGAAGGAGCAACGGCCACGTCGGCCGGCTGGATGACACGGTATTACCAACGCAGCGCAAACTCCAGCCGTCCCGCCGGCTCTTTCCGTTGCCCCGAGGCGGGTTCCGCCGCGCGAAGGTGACCTTCGGATGTCCGTCGGCCGCGGCACGAAAAAGGCGGGATCCCCTGCCGGACAAGGGATCCCGCCTTTGATCCGGACTAGCCGGCGGCGATCGGCGTGGTCGTCGGCTTCCAGGACGGACGGCTCGTCTCGAAGGCGTCGATCTCACCGGCATGGCGCAACGTGAGAGCGATGTCGTCGAGTCCTTCGAGCAGCCGCCAGCGGACGTAGTCGTCGATCTGGAACGGCGCGGTGAAGTCCTTGGCCCGCACGGTCTTGGTCTCGAGGTCCACCGTGACCTCGGTGCCGGGCTCGTTCTCGAGCAGCTTCCAGAGCAGTTCGACGTCGTGCTGCTCGCACTGGGCGGCCACCAGGCCGCCCTTGCCGGAGTTGCCGCGGAAGATGTCGGCGAAGCGGGCGGAGATGACCGCCCGGAAGCCGTAGTCCATCAGCGCCCAGACGGCGTGCTCGCGAGACGAGCCGGTGCCGAAGTCGGGCCCGGCGACGAGCACGCTGCCGGTGCTGAACGGCTCCTGGTTGAGGATGAACTGCTCGTCGCCGCGCCAGGCGGCGAACAGGCCGTCCTCGAAGCCGGTCCGGGTGACCCGCTTGAGGTAGACCGCCGGGATGATCTGGTCGGTGTCCACGTTGGACCGGCGCAGGGGGACGCCGACGCCGGTGTGCTGGGTGAACGGTTCCATGGTGGGAGCTCCTCTCGGGAGGTCAGGCGGTGACGAGGTCTTCCGGGGACGAGAGCGTGCCGCGCACGGCCGTCGCGGCGGCGACCAGCGGCGAGACCAGGTGCGTCCGGCCGCCCTTGCCCTGCCGGCCCTCGAAGTTGCGGTTGGACGTCGACGCGCTGCGCTCACCCGGCTTCAGCTGGTCCGGGTTCATGCCGAGGCACATCGAGCAGCCGGCCTGGCGCCACTCGGCGCCCGCGTCGGTGAAGACCGTGTCGAGGCCCTCCTCTTCGGCGGCCTTGCGCACCCGCATCGAGCCGGGGACGACCAGCATCCGGACCGAGTCCGCGACCTTGCGCCCGCGCAGCACCTCGGCCGCGGCCCGCAGGTCCTCGATCCGGCCGTTGGTGCAGGAGCCGAGGAAGACGGTGTCGACCGAGATCTCCCGCAGCGGCGTCCCGGGCTTGAGATCCATGTAGGACAGGGCCTTCTCGGCGGCGACGCGGTCGTTCTCGTCCGGGATCTGCTCCGGGTCGGGCACCTCGGCGCCCAGCGGGAGGCCCTGGCCGGGGTTGGTGCCCCAGGTCACGAACGGCGTCAGCGCGCTCGCGTCGAGGTGCACCTCCTCGTCGAACTCGGCGCCGTCGTCGGTGCGCAGCTGCCGCCAGTTTTCGACCGCGGCGTCCCAGTCGGCCCCCTTCGGCGAGTGCGCGCGGCCCTTCAGGTACTCGAACGTCGTCTCGTCCGGGGCGATCATCCCGGCGCGGGCGCCGGCCTCGATCGACATGTTGCAGACGGTCATCCGGGCCTCCATCGACAGGGCCTCGATGGCCTTGCCGCGGTACTCGAGGATGTAGCCCTGGCCGCCGCCGGTGCCGATCTTGGCGATGACCGCGAGGATGATGTCCTTGGCCGTGACGCCGGGGCGCAGCTCGCCGTCGACGGTGATCGCCATCGTCTTGAATGGACGCAGCGGCAGCGTCTGGGTGGCCATGACGTGCTCGACCTCGGACGTGCCGATGCCGAAGGCGATCGAGCCGAACGCGCCGTGCGTGGAGGTGTGGCTGTCGCCGCAGACCACGGTCATCCCGGGCTGGGTCAGGCCGAGCTGCGGGCCGATGACGTGCACGATGCCCTGCTCGGCGTCGCCCATCGGGTGCAGCCGGACACCGAACTCCTTGCAGTTGCGGCGAAGGGTGTCGACCTGCGTGCGCGAGACCGGATCGGCGATGGGGAGCTCGATGTCCACGGTCGGGACGTTGTGGTCCTCGGTCGCGATGGTGAGGTCGGGGCGGCGCAGCGGCCGCCCGGCCAGCCGGAGGCCGTCGAAGGCCTGCGGGCTGGTCACTTCGTGCAGCAGGTGGAGGTCGATGTAGAGCAGGTCCGGTTCGGCGCCTTCCCCTCGGCGCACGAGGTGGCTTTCCCACACCTTCTCCGCGAGCGTGCGGGCCTTGCCGGTCGCGCTGGTCATCTCCGGCTCCTTCCACGGTCTGTCTGTTGTGGTGGTGGAACTCGGGCGCACACCTGCGGGACTGGTGCGAGCCGCGAAGGGAGGGGCGCAGCTCGAGTTCAGGGTTTTCCCAGATGCTGGACTTCCCAAAGTGCGGGACGCTAGTATCGGGTCGTGGGACAGCATAGCGGTATCGGAGTACTGGACAAAGCAGTGGCCGTTCTGCAGGCGGTGGCCGACGACCCCTGCGGACTGGCGGAACTGTGCACGCGGACCGGTCTGCCGCGGGCGACCGCGCACCGGCTCGCGGTCGGTCTCGAGGTGCACCGCCTGCTGCGCCGCGGTCCGGACGGGCGCTGGCGCCCGGGCACGGCACTGGCCGAGCTCGCGGGCGGCTCGACCGACCCGCTGCTCGACGCCGCCGGTGTGGTGCTGCCGAAACTGCGTGACGTCACCGGCGAAAGCGTGCAGCTGTACCGGCGTGACGGCGTTCAGCGCGTGTGCGTCGCGACCGCGGAACCGCCGTCGGGCCTGCGCGACACGGTCCCGGTGGGCTCCCGGCTGCCGATGACGGCCGGCTCGGGCGCGAAGGTGCTGGCGGCGTGGGCGGATCCGCACACGCAGCGCACGATCCTCGCGGACGCCGTCTTCGGCGAGCGCACGCTGCTGGAGGTCCGCCGCCGCGGCTGGGCCCAGAGCGTGGCCGAGCGCGAGCCCGGTGTGGCGAGCATCTCGGCGCCGGTCCGCGACTCCGCCGGCACGGTGGTGGCGGCGGTGTCGGTGTCCGGCCCGATCGAGCGCATCGGCCGCAAGCCGGGCGCCCGCTGGGCCGCGGACCTCCTCGCGGCGGCCGACGCGCTCCAAGAGCGTCTCTGACGCCCCCGGCGTCACACGGTGGCTACGCCTGGCCGGTCTCGAAGCGGGCGACCTTGCCGTCGCGGACGGTGAACTTCCAGCGGGTGCGCATCGCACCCCACGTCGAGTTCGCGTAGTTCGCGACGAACGCGCGGCCGTCGTCGTCCGCCTTCTCGACGGCGAGGTGGCCCTGGCTGGAGAAGATCTCCCGCTCGGTCCACTCGCCGAGGTCGCGCTCGGTGCCGTCGTCCGACATCGTCGCGTCCGGGGTCAGGGAGGCGTGGAACGCGGCGCGGTCACCCGCGTTCAGCGCGTCGACGAACGCGCGCACCGCCGGGTCGCCGATCTGGTCCGTCATGACCCCATCCCAGCACGCCGGGTGTGCACCGTTCGGGGGAATCTGACGACGGTGGCGTATTCGGTGACCGCGGTCACGTCTCCTTCCCGTCGGAACCATGGAGGGGGAACACCATGTCCACCACGCTGAACCGCCGGGCGCTGGCCATGCTGCGGGCCGTCGGGGCCGGGCGGGCCGAGCTGACCTGCAGTTGCGAGCCCGACCTGCGGATCGACGGCCTGCCGTGCTGCGACCAGGCGACCGCGCACGACCTCGCCCGGGCCGGGTTGATCCGGCCGGCATTGGGCCCGGCCGTCGCCGTCGGGCAGTGGGCGCCCGCGGAGCTGACCGACGGCGGCCGCCTCGCCCTGGGTGAACCGCTCGCCGCCTGAGATGCAACCCTTCGGCCGCGTCGCGCGTGTATGCGTCACAGATCGCCGCGAGGGGGGCAATCATGAAGTTCGCCGTGGGCCTGCTGGCCGCGGGCCTGACACTGACCGCGTGTTCCGGGACGACCGCGGCGCCTTCACCGGTGACGGTGACCGCGCCCGCCCCGTTCCCGGCGACCCCGACCGCGGATCCGGCCGTGGTGAGCTGGGTGGACGGGTTCTGTGCCGCGGTCAACGGCTACCGCAAGCGCACCAACGCCGAGGCCGAGCCGGGCCGGCCCGAGCCGAAGACGGTCGCGGAAGCGCAGAAGGCGCTCAGCGAAGAGCTGGGCGCCTTCGCGGCGCGAACGGGCGAAGTGGTCGACAAGCTGACGGCCCTCCCGGCGGCGCCGGTCCCGCTGGCCGAGACGGTCCGGACGTCGTTCCTCCGGAAGTTCACGACGTCCCGCGACCGCGCGGCCCGCGCCAAGACCACCCTGGACGGCGCCAAGCCGGGCGACGAGGCCTCCCAGACCCCGGCGGGCGACGCCGTCGAGAAGGCCCAGCGGGACCTCGACGGCACCTACGACCCGGTGGCCCCGCTGGCGGGGTCGCAGGACCTGCTCCTCGCCACCGCGACGGCCCCCGGCTGCAAGATGTAGCTCGGCCGCGACGCGCTCGGCTGCGGGCTCGGCGCCTGGGGCAGTCGCAGTCGCAGGTCCCCAGTCGGGTCGTGGAAGCCGGAGAGTCGAGGGTTCAGCGCGGCCGCGGGTCGGCACCTCACGACGGCGGCAGTGGATAGGCCCGGTAGGCGGGATCCAAGTCGCCGAACTCCAGGGTGTTCTCGTCCAGCGCGTTGGCCACCACGACCGCGCCGTCGTCGAAGACGAAGCGGGGCGCCACCATGCCGTGGCCCAGGTCCGCGCCCTTCCCCACCCATTCCACCAGCCCCACCGAGCGCAGCTCCCGACCCCGCAACGCGGCCAGGTCCGGGTTAGCGTCCTCGCGCCAGGCGAGGCGGAACGGCGGCTCGCCTTCGGACTCCCAGGCGCGCCGGCCGATCGGGTCCACCGTGTTCCAGGTGATCGAGAAGTCCGTGAACTTCTGGTGGCTCAGCTCGACCTGCTCGCCCGCGAAGTCGAACAGCACCGGGCAGTCCGCGAACCACCCGTCCTCGTCGAGGTCCCAGGCGAGCCACGCGTGGTCGAGCCGGCGGCTCCGCAGCGCAGCGAGCCGCGCGCCGTGGGCTGCCGTGATCATGTAGCGGCCCTCGAGCCAGTGCGGCTCGTAGCCCTCGATCCCGAAGTACGTCACCCCGCCATCATCGTCGCAGCGACGCCTGCAGCGGCAGGGACCGTGACGAGTCGCCCACCTGGATCGTGAAGGCGCCGTGCACCGGGGTCCATGTCTTGTCCCAGATCGAGAAGTCGCGCCGGTCCAGGTGGATCGTCACGCGCTGGGACCGCCCCGGCGCCAGCTGGACCCGTTCGAACCCCTTGAGCTGCCGGGGCGGTTCGCCCGCCGCGGGCGGGAAGCCCAGGTACAGCTGCGCGACCTCGGCGCCCGCGCGGCGGCCCGTGTTGCGGACCGTGAACGTCGCCGTCGCGCCGTCACCCGTGGTGCGGACCGACAGGCCCGAGAAGGCGAACGTCGTGTACGACAGGCCGTAGCCGAACGGGAACAGCGGCGTCTTGCCCTGCGCGTCGAACCAGCGGTAACCGATCTGCAGCCCCTCCGAATACGTGGCCACGCCGTTGACGCCCGGGAACTGCGCCGCCGTGTTGGCCGGGGTGTCGGCGTCCGCCGCGGGAAACGTGATCGGGAGCTTCGCCGACGGGTTGCTGTCACCGAAGAGCACCCCGGCCACCGCCGCGCCGTCCTGCTGGCCCGGGTACCAGGCCTGCAGGATCGCGGGCACCGACGACGCCCACGGCATGAGCACCGGGCCGCCGCTCTTCACGACCACCACCGTGTGCGGGTTGGCCGCGGCGACCGCCGCGACGAGCGCGTCCTGGTTGCCGTCCAGCGCCAGGCTCGCCCGGTCCTTGCCCTCCGCTTCGTTGTCGCCCACCATCACGATCGCGACGTCGGACGTGCCCGCCAGCGACGCCGCCCGCGTGGGGTCGCTGCCGTCGTCGAGCGTCACCGCGGCACCGGGAACCCGCTGCTGGAGGCCCGCCAACGGGTCCACTGTGGACGTCGGGATGACGGCGGAGCTGCCACCGCCACCGGTCTTCGCCCGGGTCGCGAACGGCCCGATGAGCGCGATGGAGCGCACCGAAGAGGAGTCGAGCGGCAACTGCGCGTGTTCGTTGCGCAGCAGCACCATGCCGCGCTCGGCGAACTGCTTCGCGGCCGCGTCGTGCTCCGCGGCCGGCAGCGGCGTGAGCACCGGCGGGTGGTCGAACTGGCCGAAGGCGAACATGGTCCGGAACCGTGGCCGCAGCAGCTCGTCGACGCGCTGTTCGGTGACCTGCCCGGCGAGCACGGCCTGCTTCAGCTTGTCGCCGTACCAGGTGCCGTCGATCATCTCGAGGTTCATGCCCGCGTCCGCCGAGCCGACGGTGCTGTGCGCGGCGCCCCAGTCGGACTGGACGAACCCCTTGAAACCCCAGTCGTCCCGCAGCTTTCCCTGCAGCAGCGCGGGGTTCTCGCACGTGAACACGCCGTTGATCTTCGGGTAGGCGCACATCACCGACCCGGCGCCGCCCTCGGTCACCGCCTGCTCGAAGTGCGGCAGGTAGATCTCGTTGAGCGTGCGCTCGTCGATGTGCTCGTCGATGCTCTGCCGCTGCGTCTCCTGGTTGTTCGCCGCGTAGTGCTTGACCTCGGCGATGGTGCCGTTCTCCTGGATGCCGCGGATGTCGGCGGCGGCCAGCGCGCCGGCGAGCACCGGGTCCTCCCCCATGCCCTCGAAGGTCCGGCCGTTGCGCGGGACGCGGGCCATGTTGATGTCGGGCGCCTCGGACACGTTGTGCGCCAGCGCGCGGGTCTCGCTGCCGATCAGCCGGCCGTAGCGGCGCGCGACGTCGGTGTCGAACGTCGAGGCCAGCGCCATCGTGGCGGGCAGCGCGGTCGCCGGTTTCTGCGGTTTGTCGTCGGCCGGGCCCATGCCGGCCGGGCCGTTGGCGATCCGGAAACCGGGCACGCCGAGACGCGGGACGGGCGGCACGAACCGCTGGTGCTCGGCGTCGGGCTGCAGGTGCAGCTGGGAGATCTTCTCGTCCAGCGTCATCGCCGCGATCAGTTCCGCGGCGCGGCGATCGGGCGACTGGCGGGCGTCACGCCAAGGTTGCGCGGCCGCCATCCCGCTCAGCGGGACCGTCAGCGAAATCCCCAGAAGCGAGGCAAGAACCAGCCGGCTGTACCGCATCGAGTCTCCCTCGCCACTGAACGGGCTCAACGGCGGACAAGCTAACTCATACGTGACGGGAAAACATAGACTCGATAGTCGTTCACGTACTTGAACTCTCCCAAGACTCAACCATTTCCCCGGCTCAGGCGTGGAGGGGGTACGAACGAGAGGGGACGAGCAATGGTCAAGAAAACACTGATCGGACTAATGGCCGCGAGCGCGGTGTCGCTGGCGCCGGCGGCCCCGGCGAGCGCGGCCGACGAGGTCACGTGGGGCATGACACCCGAAGTGCAGCCGGGCGGACAGATCTACGCGCAGGTGCTCTCCGGGGTGGGCAACGGCTGCACCCCGACCGGCCCCGTCACCTCCAAGGGGTTCGCCGCACCGCTGCAGTGGACCGAGGGTGGCAACTGGGGCAAGCACGCGGGGTACACCACGGCGATCAAGACGCCGGGCAAGTACACCGCGTCGTTCCCCTGCACGGACGGCCGGAAGGCGACCCAGGGCTTCACCATCCTGGGCACGCCGCCGTCGACCACGTCGACGACCAGGCCGAAGCCGACCACCACGAAGCCGAAGCCGCCGTCGACCACGACGTCGAAGCCAGCCAAGCCGGCGAAGCCGCAGGTCGCGGTCAAGCCGGCCGGCGCGCCGCAGACCGGGGACGGGTCACTGAGCTGACCCTCCACAAAGGACACCCCGGGACCGGCCGTATCCCCAGGCGGCCGTCCCGGGGCCTCAGCGGGCCGCGGCCAGCCGCAGCGCCCGGTAGACGAACTGCTGGTCGCCCAGCCGGTGCCGCAGGTCGCGCTCGAGGCCGGCGATCGGGTACAGGTTCTGCGGCGCCCGTGAGTCCTTGTACGGGACCGACGCGAACCGCCCCAGCACCGACTGCGTGACGTTCGCCAGGTCCGTCACGTCTTCGCGCGCGAGGTGCGGCGCCGCCTCGACGCGCACCACCCCCGACCACGGCGGGCCGCCGGCCGAGGGCAGCCGCAGGTACCACGAGTGCCGGACCCACGTCGTGCCCATCAGGAACACCGGCGTGCGCTGGTGCGGGCCGAGCTCGCCGACCATCGCGTTGAGCTCACCCGGCAGGTAGGTCGTCTGGTGGCTCTTGATGAACCCGACGGCCCGGGGCAGGTGCGTGCGGCCGCTCAGCGGCCCGTCGACGACGAGCAGGTCGTGGCTCACGTGCCCGGCGATCGCCCGGCGCGCCTCCTCGGCCGTCGCCAGCTCGACGTCGGCCAGCTCGCTCTGCAGCGCCGAAGACAGCACCACGGCGAGGGGCTTGTCGTCCTTGGCCGTCGCGCGGAACGCCTCGTAGCGCCCGGCCGACGTCTGGATCCCGGCGGCCTCCGGGGCCACGGTGAACAGCCCGCGCCGGACGTTGGCGCCGACGACGTGCGCGCGCCCCGCGCAGCAGCACACCACCCCGGCCGCGTAGGACGCGCAGATCCCGATGGACGCGGAGTTCGCCCCCTCCGGGTCGTCGATCCACACGCGGGCGTCGATGCGGCGGACGCCGTCGACGAACAGCACCGCGTCCGGCGGCGACGGCACCGGCGACGGGTCGATCGGCGCCCACTCGGCCGCCGGGACCTCGACGTCGAGCTCGACCTCGGCCTGCGACCGGGCGAGCTCCTCGGCCTCCATCGAGCTGCCGTAACCGGGGTCCCAGGCGTCGACGTTGAAGCTCATCCCCGCCACCGCGGTCATGCGCCCTCCCTGCTGATGTGCGAGCCGCTGCCGTCCCGGCTGACCTGGAACCGCACCGGCACGCGCTCGGCCAGCGCCGGTACGTGCGTGATCACGCCGACCATCCGGGTGCCGGACGCGGACAGGTTCTCCAATGTGGACGCTACGACGTCGAGGGTGGCCTCGTCGAGCGTGCCGAACCCCTCGTCGAGGAAGATCGACTCCAGCTTGGTCGCGCCGGCCGCGGCCATCGCGCCGAGCTGCGACGACAGCGCGAGCGCCAAGGCCAGCGACGCCTGGAACGTCTCCCCGCCCGAGAGGGTCTTCACCGGGCGGCGGGCGTCGGCCTCGTTGTGGTCCACCACCAGGAAGTCGCCCTTGTCGTGGGTCAGCTCGAACTGCCCGCCGGACAGCTCCAGCAGCGACGCGGACGCCTCGGCGACCAGCGTGTCGAGCGCCCCGGCGATCAGCCAGCGCGGGAACTTGTCCGAGCGCAGGAGATCCGCGAGCAGCTTCGCGACCTGCGACTCCGACTCCGCGCCCGCGATGTCGCCGCGCAGGCCTTCGACGTGGGCCACCCGCCGCCGCATCTCGGTGTGGTCGGCCTCGGCGCGGGCGCGTGCGGTGGCCAGCGCGACCGGCACCCGGTCGCGCACCGGTCCCGCGGGCAGCGTGATCCCGAGCGCGGTGACGTCGTCGGCGACCTGCTGTTCGGCTCCGCGCAACGCTTCCGCGGCCGCGGCCTCGGCGGTCTCCGAGGCGGCCAGCCGGTCACGGCGATCCTTCGACTGTCCGGCCGCCCAGTTCGTCAACGACGTCCACGCGTCCAGGAGGCTTTCGCCGTCGATCGGCGGGGCGCCGAAACCGACGAGGGGATCGCGGGCGCGGGACAGTTTCTGCCGCTCGGCCTCGACTTCCTTGACGACGCTCGTCTGGCCGTCGGCCGCCTGCTTCGCCGCGGCACGCGCTTTGCGCAGGTCCGCGTCGGCGGCCCGCGCGGCTTGTTCGAGCGAAGCGACCTGCGCCAGCTGCGCTGTGACGACGTCGGCGGAGGGTGCTTCGGCGAGCGACACGACCAGTTCGTCCTTTCGCTGAGTGGTCGTTTCCCACCGGGACCGCGCCGCCTGCTCGGCCAGTCCGGCGTCGTTCGCCTGCGTGCGGCGGGTTTCCGCGGCCTGCTCGGCCGAGGCGAGGTCGTCGGCCGCGACGACAGCCTCCTTACCCGCGGCTTCGGCAGCCGCTTCGAGCGCGTCCAACGCGGTACGTCGTTCCTCGAGCGCCGAAGCCGCCCAGGCGGTGAGACGCTGCCAGCCCGCCGCGACGTCGTCGGCGTCGACCGCGGGCACCCCCAGCTCCACCAGCGGATCCCGCGCCGCGCGCAGGGCTTCCCGCGCCGCCACGGCGGACTTTTCCACCACTTCGGCGTCGCGCTGCGCCTGCGCGCGCTCGGCGCGGGCGGCCGCCAGTTCCGCGTCGGCGGCGCGCGCAGCCTCGATGACGCGCGCGCGGGCCTCGAGCGTCGCGGACAGCCACTCCCCCCGCTCGCGCACGGCGGTGATGAGATCGGTGAAGTCCTGCTCGGAAAACCCGGCCTCGACCGGGCGTCGCAGCAAAGCTGATTCCGGCGGCCCTTCGACGTCCGCGAGGGCCACGCGCAGCTCTTCCGCCTGCGCGGCGGCCGAAGCGGACTGGTCGGCGTCGCGGTCCACCGCCCGTTCCAGCTTGCGGACGGCGGTTTCGGCCGCCGCGCGCCGCTTCTCCGCCTTGTCCTGGCGCTCGCGGGCTTCGGCGACGTGGGCGTGGCCGTCGTGCGCCGGCACCGCGGAGACTTCCTGCTCGCACACCGGGCACGGGTGCCCGACGGCGAGCCCGGCCCGCAGGACCAGCGCCTGCCCGGCGCGTTCGGCCTCGGACACCGCGGCCCGGGCCGCGGCGAGTTCCGCGTCGGACTCGGTGAAAGCCGCCCGCGCCGCTTCGAGTTCGGTCCGGCGGGCCGCCTGCTCCGGCAGGGCCTTCCGCTGGGTCTCGCACACCGTATAAAGGGTGCGGGCGTCGGTACGGGCCGCGGTGAGCGCGGCGCCGTCCGGCTGAACGGCCAGCGCGGCGCGCGCTTCGGCGTCGGCGGTCTCGGCCGCGGTCAGCCGGGACGCCGCGTCCGTCGCGCGTTTCGCGACGCGCGCGGACTCCGCGGACAGGTCACCGAGGTCCGCCGGCGGCCGCACCCCGGCCAGCCGATCCCGCTCTCCGCGGACGCGCGCGGCTTCGGCAGCGGCGTTCTCGGCCGCCCGGGCCGTCGTGTCGCGGGTCCTGCGCGCCGCTTCGACAAGAGACACGGCTTCGGCGACCGCGGCGGCCGAAGCCTCCTTCGCCTGCAATGCCGCCTTCGCGGCTTTCTCCAGGCCGGGAAGGGCGGTCTCGGCGTCGGCGAGTTCCGTGCGGGCGGCGCGGATCCGCTCCAGCTCGCCCCGGTCCGGCGCGGCGGCCAGCGCGGCGCGGGCCGCCTCGTCCGCCGTTTCGGCTGTGTCGAGAGTGGTCCGCGCGGCCGTGGCCGCGGCCGCCGCGGTCCGGCGCCGGGCCTCGAGATCCTCGACACCGTCCGGGCGTTCCAATGCGTCGAGGACGGCCAGCTCCCGCGTCAGCGTGGTGACGAGCTGCCGTGCTTCGTCGTGCGCGCGGGTCGCGTCGGTCAGCCCCGGCAGCGCCGCCTCCACCCGCGCGTCCAGCTCGGCCAGCGCGGTCATGCGCGCGGCCAGTGCTTCGACGGCTTCTTCGGTGGCGTCGGCGTAGCTGCCAAGCTGCTCTTCCAGCACCTTCGCGCGCTGGGCCTGCTGCTCCGCGGTCACGTTGGCGCGGCGGCCGATCCGCTCGTAGACCTCCAGGCCCAGCAGCTTGATGAGGATCTTCTGCCGGTCGGCGGCCTTGGCGTGCAGGAACTCCGCGAAGTCGCCCTGCGGCAGCGCCACGCAGGTGCAGAAGTGCTTGAACGTCAACCCGAGCAGGCGTTCGATCGCCGGGGTGACCTCGGAGTCCGCGGCGATCGCGTCGGCGTCGTCGTCCGGACCGCCGAGCGCGGTGTTGTCCGCGAGCCGTTCCAGGCGGACGTTCTTGACGCTGACCGTGGGTTTCTTGCCGCCACTGCGCCGGACTTCCCGCACCACGTGGTAGCGGATGCCCCCGGCGTCGAAGACCAGCCGCACGGTGGCGCGGTTCGCCGTCGGGGCCAGGGCGGGCGCCACGAGACCCTCGTGGTCCCAGCGGGCCACGGAACCGTAGAGGGCGAAGGTGAGCGCGTCGATGACCGTGCTCTTGCCGGCGCCGGTCGGCCCCACGAGCGCGAAGTAGTCCGTGTCCTCGAAACTGACTTCGGTCTTCTCGCGGAACGACGCGAAGCCGGTCATTTCCAGCAGTACCGGTCGCATGTCACACCCCGCTCGTCTCGTCGTCGTGCAGCCGCGCGAAGAGCGCTTGCACCCTCTTGTCGTCCACCGTGCGTTCCTCGCAGTAGGAGGCGAACAGCTCACCCGGTGACCGGTCCGCCACCGCGCGTTCGCTGCCCGACGCCGTGATGGGCGCCGCGAACTCCGGGTCGATGCGGATCTCCAGCGCGTTCGGCAGGGCTTCCTGGATCTCCTCGCGCAGCCCGGCCCTGGTCGCTTCCCGGACGTAGACCCGCAGGTAGTCCTCGCCGAACTCCGCGGCGCGGCCGACGAGTTCGGCCACCGTGCCGTGGACGGTCCGCAGTTTCCGTCCCGACGTCAGGGGAATCTCGGTGATCTTCGCCGGTGTGGCCGGCGTCACTTCCACCGACAGCACCACGCTCGTGTTGTCCTGCTCGCCGAAGTCGACGGGCATCGGCGCGCCGCTGTAGTGCACCGGGCAGGCCGCGGGCAGCGACTGGCGCCGGTGCAGGTGCCCGAGGGCGACGTAGTGCGGTTCGGCGCCGAACGCCGTGGCCGGCACGTGGTACTCGAAGATGGACTGCGCCGCGCGTTCCCCGCCGCCCATCGCGCCGCCGGTCACCGTCAGGTGCGCCATGACGAGGTTGACGGCGCCGTCGGTGAAGCCGGACTTGAGGTGTTCCAGGATGTCGCGCACGCGCTGGTCGTACTGGCCGACGTTGTCCGCCGGTGTCCCGGTGAGCAGCTCGGCGGCGCGCACCGCGTAGCGCTGGGAAAGGAAGGGCAGCACGGCGACGTTGACCCGCTCGCCCGTCGAACGGGCGTCGAACGAGACGACCCCGCCGTCGGGGGCCGGGCGCGGGTCGCCGGAGAGCTGGATGCCCGCGGCCCGCAACAGCGGGCGGTACGCCTCGAACGTCGCGGCGTGGTCGTGGTTCCCGGCGATCGCCAGGACCTCGGCACCGGTTTCGCGCAGCGCCATCAGGGCCCGCACCACGAGTTCCTGCGCGGCGGCCGACGGCGCCGACGTCTCGTAGAGGTCACCGGCGACGAGGATCGCGTCGAAGGTCTCCTTCCGCGCGATCCGGACGATCTCGCCGAGCACGGCGCGCTGCTCGTCCAGGCGGCTGCGGCCCTTGAGCGTCTTGCCGATGTGCCAGTCGGAGGTGTGCAGGAACTTCACGCGACGTCCTTCCGTTCTTCGCCTGTGGCCAACCGGTGAGGGGAGCTCAGAACGGCGGCGGGTCGTCGCCGAACGGATCGTCGCTGCGCGTCGGCAGGCCCGCGAAGGGATCGGCGTTCTTCGACCCGGCCGTGGTCGTCGGGATCGTGCCCGCCTCGGAAAGGCGCGTGGCCCAGGCCGGGAACGGGAAGCCGACCGCGATCGGCACCGGGATCTCCGGCTGGCTCACGAACATCGTGCCGGGCGTGGCGAGCGTCGCGCGGACCCGCTGGCTGGCCGGGAGGAAGCCGTACTCGGGGCGCGAGGCCTCCGCGGCGTCGAGGCGCCCGACGATCCGGATCGAGCTGTTGCTGACGATCCGGCGTTCGACCTCGGACGCGGTCTGCTGCGCGCCGATCAGGATCACGCCGAGGGACCGGCCGCGCTCGGCGATGTCCAGCAGGACTTCCTTGATCGGGCTGCTGCCTTCGCGCGGCGCGTACTTGTTGAGCTCGTCCAGCATCGTGAACAGCAGCCCGCCCGGGCCGGCCGCTTCCTTGCGCGCGGTCTCCGCGGCGAGCGTCACGCCGACGACGAACCGCTGCGCGCGCTCGACGAGGTTGTGGATGTCCACCACGGTCACCTGCTGGTTCTCCGTGGACAGCTTGCGGGCGGCGTGATCGGTGAGGTCGCCGCGGATGAGGCCGTTGAGCGCGCGCTGGCTGGAGCGCAGGCGGCGGATGAACGCGTTGACGGTGCCCGCGCCGGTGACCGCACCCGCCCAGCTCGCGCGGGTTTCCTCGTCGGTGACGCGGTCGCAGATGACGTCGATGAGCTCGGCGTAGGTGCGGCACAGCACACCGTCGACGTTGGCCGCGCCGTCCTTCCCGGCCGGGGTGCTGTCCAGCCGCAACCGGTTCGCGACCTGGTGGATGACCATCGTGTACTGGTTGCGCTCGTCCTCGGCGTCGGCGAAGACGTAGGGCAGCAGGTCGCCGGCGCAGAACTCCGCGATGGTCCACCAGAAGGCGCCGACGCCGGAGGTCCGCCCGGTGACGTAAGGCTTCCCCGTGGTGTCCGACGGCGTCGGCGGCGCGTAGAAGCCGACCGAGGCGAAGGGCTCCGCGGGCAGGCCCAGCTTGGCGTACTCGGCCTTGAGGTTCTCGTCGAGGTGGATGTTGGGGGTGTCGAGGAACAGCAGGTCCTCGCCCTTGACCGAGAACACCAGGGCCTTGGCGTTGTGGGCGTTGGACAGGGCGCCGCCGCGGAAGATCGAGTGCAGCAGGAACAACGCGAACGACGTCTTCGTGGCGACGCCGGAGACACCGCTGATGCTGACGTGCGCACCCCGCGTCCCGTCGAGGAAGTCCAGGTTGAGGTACACGGGTTCGCCGTCACGGCCCAGGCCGACGGGCACCTGCCGCGTCATGTTGTCGAAGTACAGCGCCTGTGCGCGATCCTCCCCCACGGCACGGGAGACCTCGGCGCCGGGCCGCGGCGGCACGTAGCACTCGGGCTCCACGCGGGTGGTGGCGATCTCGGCGATCTCCTGCACCTGCGCGGGCAGGACCCCGTCCGAGATCAGGAAGACGTCGCTGCCGAAGCTGGCGCCTTCGTGCCGCGCGCTCACCTGCGTCACCACCCCGTAGGAGACGACTTCGCCGCGCCCCGGCAGGTCCCGCCGTGTCACGACGACGTCGTCGAGCTGCAGATAGGCATCCGGATCGATGGCCACGCAGAACTGCAGCGGCGTCGAATCCTCGGTACCCGCCACCCGTCCGACCACGGTGGTGAGAGTCTCCTGGTCCACGGTTCTCCCTGTCCGCCCGGCGCTTCCTCCGGCCGCAGACTAGCCCGCCGGAACTCCGTGGCCACGGCCAACACGGCGTTGCGGCTCCCGCGGTACCGGGGACGTCACCGCACGCCACGGCTGGGCCGAACGAGTGAGTTCACCCTTCGGAGAAGATCTTTTAGTCACCACAGGCATTTCGGGCGGCGCCCCGTTCGCCGGGAAGGTCGTCCGGGCGGGGCACGGCGTTACCGCCCGCCGCCACGGCTTTCGCCCGGCCTCCTCCCGGACTTCCCGCTGGCTCCAGGGCTAAGCGGCGCCGCGGGGGTGCCTCGAGGCCGCCGGAGGGCCCTTCCGCGGGGCCGCACGGAGGCCGCCGGAGGGCCCGCGATCCCCGATCGCAGCGCGGGATCGGGGCCGGCGTGGCATCCGACACACGCCGGACGTGCCCTCTTCGGCGTGTCGGCCAAAAAGTCTTCGAAGACCCCGCCGGTCCTATATGGACGACCACTGTGGACGACACCGGAACCGGGTTTTGCCTGCTCAGGGCCATGGTCGGCATCCCGGGCCGGTTCCGGCCCGGGCCGGGCCGGGGCCGCCGGAGGGGCGGAACCCGCCCCCGTACAAGGAAATATTTCGACCCCCGGTTGGATTTTGTGCGGTATTGGTAATACCGTGTGCAGTGTCGGCCGAGATGGGCCGTGTACGAGTAGTTCCACTATGGAGGACTGGAATGACGAACAAGGCCCAGCTGATCGAGGCGCTGTCGGAGCGTCTGGGCGACAAGAAGGTGGCTTCGCAGGCCGTTGACGGTCTGGTGGACATCATCATCCGGACGGTCAACAAGGGCGAGAAGGTGAACATCACCGGCTTCGGCGTGTTCGAGAAGCGTGCCCGCGCGGCCCGCACCGCTCGCAACCCGCGCACCGGCGAGGCCGTCCGCGTCAAGAAGACCAACGTGCCCGCCTTCCGCGCCGGTACCACCTTCAAGGACGTCATCTCCGGCACGAAGAAGCTGCCCAAGGCCACCCCGGTCAAGCGCGCCACCGCGGCCAGCACGACCACTCGTGCGTCCGTGGCCAAGGCGTCGGCCCCGGCCAAGACCACCAGCACGCGGGCCACCACCCCGCGCGCGGCCGCGGCCAAGCCGGCCACCGCCCGCGCGACGGCCACGCGGACCCGCGCCACCGCGGCGAAGCCGGCCGCCAAGGCCACCGCGACCAAGGCGACCGCCACCAAGGCGGCCCCGAAGACCGCGGCCGCCAAGGCCCCGGCCAAGGCCACCGCCGCCAAGGCGACCACCACGCGGGCGAAGGCGGCCGCCAAGCCGGCCGCCACGAAGACCGCCGCCGCCAAGAAGCCGGCCGCTGCCAAGGCCCCGGCCAAGCGCACGTCGGCTGCCAAGAAGAAGTGAAGTAGCTTCTGACGCCGGAAGGGCCCCGCACCACTGGTGCGGGGCCCTTCCGCATTCCCGGGGCCGTCCGGTCCCATCCCGGACATCGGGCATTCGCCAGACATTCGCCCGGCCCAATAACGGACTCGTTCCAAAACGGGCGCAGAACCCGGAATCGGATCGGGCCACACAGCCACCACACGGTCCGCCGAACAATGGGCAGCCCGGCTGTGCTGCTACACCAGCGGAACCACTCGGCGGGCTCTGCTCCTCTGGTCAGAACACCAAACCGGCGAACCCCAGCCGCGCCGCCACGCCGCCGCACGCACCGGCGGGACAACGCCGTGGGCCAAGGGAACCCCTGGTCCAGCCTCTGCTCTCCGGCCAGAACCCCAAGCCGGTGCACCACCGCTCCACCACAAGCCGCACCGCTTCACCGCCGGGCCATGTCGCGGGCCAGCCGGACCACCTGACCCGGACGCCGCCCCTCCGACCAGAACCCCAAGCCGGTGAACGGCTGTTCGGCCGCGAGCCGCGTCAGCCAGTCCCCCACTGCTCCGCCGTTCCCCGTGCCTGTGCCGAGCCGTGCTCGACCCGGAGCTCCCCAGGGTGCCGGTGATCGTGCCGACCAGCTGGGCGATGCGCCGACGCCCGCTTCTCGTACTGCGGGTGGGACGGGGATCGGCGACGGCCGGCCGCCGCCGATCCGGCCGGTGAGCGCGAGGGCCTTCGGGCCCTGGGCGCCCGTCCACGGCTCGCTGGGGTGCGCGGGCAAGGCTCCGGGCCGTCGACCGTGCAGTGCGGGTGGATCGTGCGACCGCTGCCGCACGCGCATGATGGCGTCCTTGCCCGGCGCGATCGTGGGACGGGCGACCACCGGCAGCGTGCTCACGCCGGTTCGACGGATCGTGCAGGAGGTGATCGGCTGCAGGAGCCGGCCGGCGCCGGGGCGAGCCGGTCGGCCACGACCATGCCGCCGCGATGGCCGGGGATCACGTCGTCGGTGCACCGGACCGGCCGGACGCCGATCCGGTCACTGGAACAGACCAATTTCGTCCCGGCTGAACCGAACAAGATCTCCCGGCTCTACCGGCGGGTGCTAGCGGCGCGCGAACCTCGGACCTTCCGTCTTGACCCAGGGATGTGGCCATGAAACGGATCCTCCGCCGCGCCGCCGTCGTCCTGCTCGCGGCCGCCGCCTGCCTGCTCCCGCCGGCCGCCGCCGAAGCCGGGCAGACGAGCCTGCGGGCCGCCGACCCGAGCGTGCTGCGCGTCGGCTCCACCTACTTCGCCGCGCAGTCCACCGGTGGCGGGATCGCCGTCCGGCAGGGCTCCTCCCCGGACGCCGCCGCGAGCGCGCCCGCCCGGCAGGTCTGGTCGGACACCCGCGGCCGCGGCGAGGTGTGGGCGCCGGAGATCGTCGTCGACGGCGGCCGGTACTACATCTACTTCTCGGCCGGGACCGGGAGCGCGCACCGGATGTACGTCATCAGCTCCGCCGTCGCCGACAGCGGCTACACCGCCGAGACGCAGCTCGCACTGCCCGACGGCAAGTGGGCCATCGACGGCACGATGTTCACCTTCGGCGGGCAGCGCTGGTTCGTCTGGTCGGGCTGGGCCGGCGACACGAACGTCGAGCAGAACCTCTACATCGCCCGGATGAGCAGCCCGACGACGCCGACCGGCGCGCGGTACGTCATCTCGCAGCCGCGCGAGAGCTGGGAACGCGTGGTGGGCAACCCGTTCATCAACGAGGCGCCCGCGCCGCTCAAGGACCCCAACGGGCAGCTGCACATCACCTACTCGGCCAACGGCAGCTGGAGCGACCAGTACTGCATCTCCGAGATCCGCCTGCGCGCCGGCGGCGACCCGACGTACGTCTGGGACTGGTACAAGGCCAACGGCTGCCTGTTCGGTTCCCACCGCGAGACGATGATGGCCGGCTGGGACCCGACGCTCTACGTCGACGGCCCGGGCAGCCACAGCTTCGTCCTGCTGAACGGCGACATCGCGACGAGCCCGCCCGCCGGGCCGAGGTTCCCGCTGGCGTTCCACGCCGTGCCCAAGGGAACGCCGTACTCGTGGGCGAACCGGTACTGGTACAGCGGCACGTTCTGCTGGTGGGGCTCGACGACCTACCGCCGGGCCAACGTCCCGGGCGCGACCACCGACACCGGCTGGAGCCTCAAGTTCTTCGAGTGACCGTCGTGGACAATGGGCTCACCGGCGTCGGAGGTGAGCGGTGGGCAAGGGCGTGCTCGGTGTCGACCTGCACCTCGACGTCGCCGGGCCGGGGCCAGGGCACGGACCATCGAGGCGGCGCTGCGGGAGGCGGTCAGCTCCGGGCGGCTGCCGGCCGGGACCCGGCTGCCCGGCACGCGCAGCCTCGCCGACGACCTCGGGATCGCGCGGGGCACCGTCGTCGAGGCCTACGCCCAGCTCGTGGCCGAAGGCTGGCTCGTCAGCGCGACCGGCTCGGGGACCCGGGTCGCCGACACCTCGCGCCTGCCGGTCCGGTCTGCCCGCACCCTGGTGCGTCCCGTCTTCGACCTGCGCCCCGGGCGGCCGGACCTCAGCCTGTTCCCGCGCGCCCTGTGGGCCGCGAGCGTCAAGCGCACGCTGGCGGCGGCGAGCCGGGAAGCCCTGGACTACGGCGATCCGGCCGGGCTGAAGGTGCTGCGCGACGCCGTCGCGACGTACCTCTCCCGCGCCCGGGGCGTCCGCGCGGAGCCGGGCGCGGTCGTGGTCACCAGCGGCTTCACCCACGGCCTGGCGCTGCTGTCGCGCGCCTTGCGCGCTCTGGGCGTCCGCACGGTCGCCACCGAAGACCCCGGGCTGGTCCACCACCGGACGGTGATCCGCGCGGCCGGCCTGTCGACGGTGCCCCTGTCCGTCGGCCCGCACGGCGCCGACCCGGCCGGCGTCCCCGACGGCGCGGGAGCCGTGCTGCTGACACCCGCCCACCAGCACCCGCGCGGCGTCGTGCTGAGCCCAGCTCGGCGGGCAGCGTTCCTGGACTGGGCGCGGGAGCATCACGGGATCGTCATCGAGGACGACTACGACGGCGAGTTCCGCTACGACGAACAACCCGTCGGCGCCCTGCAGGCGGCGGCGCCCGAGCACGTCGTCTTCGCCGGCAGCACCAGCAAAGCGCTCGCGCCGGGGTTGCGGATCGGCTGGCTGGTCGTGCCCGAACGCCTGCGCGTCCCGGTCCTGGACGCCGTGGCCGCCACCGGAACCACGGTCGGCACCCCCGCCCAGCTGGCGATCGCCGACCTGCTCGACCGCGGCGACTACGACCGGCACGTCCGCCGGGCCCGCCAGGCCTACCGCAGACGCCGGACCGAGCTGGCCGACCGGCTGGCCACGCTCACGGACGTCCCGCTCGACGGGGTTCCGGCCGGGCTGCACGCCCTCCTGCCGCTGGCTTCGCGGCAGGAGGAGAAGCGTGTGATCGACGCGGGTCTCGCGGCGGGGTTGCAGCTGCAGGGCATCAACGCGGCGGGGTATTGGCAGTCCGCCGACCGGCCGGAGGCGGGGCTCATCATCGGCTACGCCACCCCACCACAGCACGCTTGGCGACCAGCTTTGGACGCGTTGGCCGAGTTGCTCCGGGACGCCGCGATCAAGTCATGGTGAGCCCCGGGTCTCCGCGCGCTGCCCGCCTGGGACGAACCGCTCGGCAACATCGCAATCACACCCCGGTGAACCCACCGCGCCGAGACGACTCGGCTTCCCAGCCCAGCTTCCGCGCCCGGCCGTTGTCGGCACGCGAACCAGCCCCCTCCCCCCGCGAGACGCCTGGCGCCCGGGGGTGAATGCGTTCGCCGGACTGCTCGGCAACGCCACAATCAGTCCCTGGTAAACCCGTCCCGCCAGCCCAGCCTCCGCGCACGACCGTTGTCGGCACGCGAGCCAGCCCACTCCCCCGGGAGACGTCTGACGCCCGGCGCCGAATGCGCTCGCCGGACTGCTCGGCAACGCCACAATCAGTCCCTCGTGAACCCGCCCCGCCAAGACATCCCGGCCTCCCAGCCCAGCCTCCGCACACGACCGTTGTCGGCACCCCGAGCCCAGCCCACCCGCTCCCCCACCACCCGCTCGGGTTCCGGGGTGCCAACAGCGTCACAGAACACCGGCACCCAGTCGTAACCCGGAGCAGGCTCGTCGTCACACACGTTGACCGCGCCCGACGGCCAGCCGAGGGCGGCGGCCGCGGCCGAAACGGCGTCGTCGACGTGGACGAAACTGGAGACGTCCGCGGTGGCGGGCAGCTTCCTGTCCCGGGCCAGCCGCGCCATCAGCGCACCGGGCTCGTACCAGGTGCCCGGCCCGTACAGCGTGCCGTAGCGGAGCACGACCCACTCGGGCAGCTCGGCGACGGCCGCCTCGAGCGACGCGACCCCGTCGACGGTACCGAGCCGTTCGGGCGCGGCGCCGAGGTCGAGCGGTGTGTCCTCGGTCGCGGGCCCGGGCCCGGCTCGTAGGCCCACGAAATGCTCTGGGCGACGATCCGCCGCACACCGGCCGCCAGGGCCGCGTCGACCAGGTTGCGCGTGCCGGCCGTGCGCACGCGGGCGTTGGCCGCGCGATCACCCGCGCCCAGGTCGGTCAGCTGGTGCACGACGACGTCCGGCCGCGCGGCGCGAACGACCTCCGCGAGCCCGGCAGCGTCGTACACATCACCGACGACGGCGGTCGCGCCCAGCGCTTCGACCTGAGAGGAAGCACGCCGGGTCAAGCCGACGACGTCGTGCCCCTGCGCGACCAGCGCGGGAACGAGCCGACGGCCGATGGCGCCGGACGCACCGGCGACGAAGATCCGCATCATCGTGCCCGCGCGGCTGGCTCGCCGGGACCCACCAACGTCAGCATCTCCTGGCCGGGCGCGCAGAGCATCACCACGACGAACCGGCTCCACGCATCAGCGAGTTGTTCGCGGCCTGGCGGTGAATCACGTCACCACCGGGCTCCCAAAACGCTTCACTCGTTTTGATGACGCGTTCGGGCTCGTCCCCGGGCGGCAACTCGATCCTGGCGGTCATCACGTGGGCACCGTCCGGAATGGACGGAGCCTGCGACACCAGCATAGTGAGCACGGAGTTGGTCATGAACCCATGCTAAGCCGCGCGGGCAGCCTGTGAATGGTCCACTTTCCGACGTCCGCCTTGGACCGGTTGCCATCCGTCAGACCGGCCGGGAGACACTTTCGAGGGCGGTGATGAACGACGTTACCCATGCTCGGCCATCGTGCGCTCGCAGCCGCTTCCTCATCGCTTTCATCCGCCGGCTCTGTTCTGCGGGCCGCATGGCGATGGCGCGCAGAATCGCGTCTTTCAGGTCGTCGGTGTCGTTCGGGTTCACCAGGACGGCTTCGCCGAGTTCGGCCGCGGCCCCGGCGAATTCACTCAGCACGAGCACCCCTCTGTCGTCGAGACGGCTCGCGACGTACTCCTTGGCCACGAGGTTCATGCCGTCACTGAGCGGGGTCGCCACCAGGATGTCGGCGGCTCGGCACAGAGCCACGACTTCGCCGAAGCCGAGCACGGTGTTCGTGTACCGCAGTGCCGGCCCACCCATCCGTCCGTAACTGGCGTTGAGGTGCCCGGCCAGCCGATCCACACGTTCGCGCAGGCTCGCGTACTTCGCGACACGTTCCCTGCTCAAGGGAGCCACCTGGATGAAGACCGGCGGATTCGCCACGGACCGCATGTCGTTGAGGATCTCGCCGTAGGCCGTCAGGCGCTGCTCGATGCCCTTCGTGTAATCGAGGCGATCGATCCCGGCGATCAGCACCTCGGGGTTGCCGACCTCTGCCCGGATCTGCTGCGCGCGTCGTTTTATTCGGGACTGCCCGACCAGCTTTTCTATCGCGCCGACGTCGATCGACGCCGGATAGGCGCCCACCAGCACCGTGCGGCCGTCCAGTTCCACCGAACTCTCCGACGCCCGCAGGTGCAGGAGTTCCTGACACAGCCGGAGGAAGTTTCCGGCGCTCCGCGGAGCCTGGAACCCGACGACGTCGGCGCCGAGCAGCCCCCGCAAGGTCTCGTCACGTCCCGGCAGCCGGGTGAAGAGTTCCGGGGGCGGCAACGGGACGTGCAGGAAGAATCCGATCCGCAGGTCGGGCCTTCGCGTGCGGAGAAGTTCGGGGACCAGTTGAAGCTGGTAGTCGTGGACCCAGACGGTAGCGCCGGGAGCGGCGATGCGGGTCACGACGTCGGCGTAGCGCTGGTTCACCACGCGATAGGTGTCCCGCCAGGCCCGGTGGAATTCGGGACGTTCGATCGCGTCGTGGTAGAGCGGCCACAGCGTCGAGTTGCAGTGTCCCTCGAGGTGCTGTTCGACTTCGCGGCCGGACAACGACACAGGCAGCCACGGGAGGCCGTCCGGCAATTCAGGGTCGCCGGCACCGTACTGACGGGACCAGCCGACCCAAGCTCCCTGCCGCTCGACCACCAGATCGCGGAGCACCTGGTCAAGGCCCGCTCCGTAAACCCCTCCGGCCGCACCCGCCTGTCCGTTGCTGTGGTTGCTGAACGGGATTCTGCTCGTGACCAGGACGAAGTCGAACTGTCGATCCGTGTCTGCGCCGACCGGTGGGGACGGCACGGCAGCGGTCGCGCCGGCTTGGTCCGTGCCGGGTTCAGGCGGCCGAGCGGGCACTGACCCCTCGGGGCCGGGCAAAGCTATTTCCACGAGGCGCGCAGCCCGCCACAACAGGCGAAATGCCTCGGTGTCGCCACCGAGCTGCTCGACGATCAACTCCAGGTGGCCCCACTTGGGCACCCTCGGGCCGCGGAACACGTTGTGCACCGTGGTGTAGCTGAGTACTCCCCGGCCGATTCCCGTGGCTATCTCGCGGACCCCGGGTTCTCCGGCATCGAGGTGCAGGTCGTGGAGACGGTCGAACAGCTCGGTGATCGCCCCGGCGGGTGCCGTCTCGCGCTTCAGTGCCACGACGCCTCCTCAGCTCCGGCGTTCAAGCCTGTCAAAAAGCGTCACCTGATCACCAGGGCAAGCGGGAACGGAGCACGACCGCGTCCGGATCCGTTCACGTCCGTGTGCCACGGTCACGTCCGCTCCGCGGTGCGTCAACCCCGGGGGCGGCTTCGCCACGATCAATTCAGCAACACCCGCGGCGGAAAGGCAGGCTCATCATGGCACCACGGATGGCGCGTACACGGTTCGTGACAACGGCAGCGGCAGCAGCCCTGCCGGCACGTTTTCGCGGCCCCCGGCACAACCGGTACCAGGATCCGCAGCACCGGTCGATCATCGTCATCGACCTGGCGGGCTTCGGCACACGCACCGATCCGCTCCAGGTCCGGGCCCGTGCCGACCTCGACGCCGTCGTCCACGCGGCCTTTCGCGCTTCAGGCGTTCGCCGGTCCCGGCTCCTGTTCGAAAACCGAGGCGACGGAATGATCATCTTCCTCCCGGCAAGCGTGTCCAAAGCGATACTGCTCCAGCCGTTCGTTCCCGCGCTGAGTACCCGGTTGCGCGCGCACAACCAGTCGGTGCGGGCGGATCACCGGATCCGTGTCCGCGTCGCCGTCCACGCCGGAGAAGTGGTCCACGGCCCGCACGGCTGGATCGGCACCGACCTCAACCTCACGTGCCGGCTGGCCGACTCGGCCGTCCTCCGTGACGAGCTCGTCCGCCGGCCACGCGCGGACCTGACGGTCGCCGTCTCCGACGTGATCCACCAAGCGGTCGTGCGGCACGGCCACCGCGGCACCGACGAGGCTTCGTACCAGGAAGTGCGGGTGGCGGTGAAGGAAGTCGCCACACGCGCGTGGATCCACACCCCCGGGGAGAACGTCCGCTCCCTGCTGCGACAGCATCCGGCCTCCGCATGAAGCCGCCGGCCGACGGCCGTGGTCGTCACTCCCGCGGGGGCAAGGCGGCCGCGGCGGCGAGCAACTGGTCGTGCGCCGCGACCAAGCCCGCCACCTTCTTCGGTGGCGGCATGTCGCCGTGGTAGCACATCCGAAGCAGCTGGCTGGCCAACGCGAGATGCCACTCCCAGCGGTTCCGCCGGAAGTCGGCGTCATCGCGCAGCTGGAGGCAGATCTGCCGCAGCTGGGAGGTGAGCCAGCCGAGCCCGCCCAGGCACGCGGTCGTCGCCGCGTCGCAGGACACGGCGTGCAGCTCGGCGGACAGGCCGCCGACGTCCGCCACCAGCCGCCGCCACACCGGAAATCCGTGGAAGAATGCGGACTCCGCGCCGGCATCGATCCCGTACATCAGGAAGTCGACGACGAGCCGGGCCGGATCCAGGGCCCAATGCGCCTTGCCGAACTCGCTGAAGTCGATGAGCGCGAGGGACGGACGCCGCCCCGGGTAAACAAGCACGTTACCGCCGTGCAGATCACCGTGACTAACGCAGACCTGGCTCGTCCGCGGCACATTCCGCTCCTGGACACCCGGCAGCCGTCCCTCGGTGACGAACGACCCGACGTCCGCCAGGACCTGACCGACGTCGTCAAGCCCAGCTCCTCGGGGATGGACCAGGAGCGGTTCGAGTTCCTCCATCGCCTTCAGCACGAAGCACTGCCGCTGGAACCGGAGACCGAGCAGGGAGAGGGCCGTCGAGCCGGAGTCTTCGACGGTCGCGTCGTACAACGTGCCGAGGCAATCGGAAAACAGCAAGTCGAACAGGTCGCACACCGACTCCGGTGCCGGCCCGCCACCGAGCCATCGTCGCAACGGCAGCGCGTCCCGGTCGAGGTGCGCTCCCGTCGCGTACCAGCCGTTCACCGGGCCGACCGGCCACTCCGGCTGAACCGGCACGACGAACCGCTGCGGCAGCTGCTGACGCGCCCGCAGGACGCCACGTGTCTCGCGGAGCAACGCTTCGGGAGCACGACTCACCTTCAGCACGTGGTGCACAGTCGGACCGCGCCGCACCCGCGCGGTTGTGGTGCAGACGCTGGCCCCGGACGCTCCCGGTATCAGGCACTTGATCCGGACGGTATCCGCGACGTCGTCCGTCACCTCCAAGATCAGCCGGTGCAACTGGGTCAAGGTCGCTTTGCCGACGTCGAAGAGAAGGGCTTGGACCGCCGGGTCGGTCCCGTCGGCGCACACGTCGACTTCGACCACACTGCCGTTGCCGAGGAGGTGGTCCCGGATGGCGGCGGCCACCACGGGAGGACTGTTGCTCATCGACTCGGTGGTGAACTCCGCCCGCCGCAGTACCTTGTGGGCTCCCAGTTCCGTGGCACGCGAAAAGAGATCGCGGCGGTGGTTGTCGCCGGTGCTGATCACGAAGACGTAAGCGCTGGGCGCGACAGCGCATGCCCGCTCGACCAGTTCCAGTCCCCGGGCCTCGTCGTCGTCCATATCCTCGCGATCGAAGAGCAGATCGATCACGAACAGGTCGAACGGCGGCTCGTCGGCGATCAGCCGGTGTGCTTCGTTCGGGTCGCCGACCATCGTCCAGGTGACCGACCAGCCCTTCGCTTCCAGCTGCTGGTTCAGCCGGAGGCTGATCGAGCTGCGGTTCTTCTCGTGGTCATCGACCATCAGGCCGCGAATGACGTGTTTCATTCAAGCTCCTTGCCAGACGCACAGGGCGATCTCCGTCGCGAACGTCCACTCGCCGTCGAGGCGCCTTCCGGTGATGGAACCGCCAAAGGGCCGAAGCTTGTCGTCGAGTGAGCGAAGACCGTGCCCGAGGTGATCACTCGGTCGCGTAGCCGTGTTGCGGACGACCAGGCGCACTCGCCTCCCATCGGCCATGATGTATTCGATCTCTACCCGGGGTGTGGCAGCCGGGATCGCGTGCTGCCGGACGTTCGCGATGATGTGCGCGACAGCCTCTACCAGCAGTGGCCCAGGACAGAAGGCCTCGGTACGTTCACCGACCTCGCGCCCAGGGCCGTGAATTCCATACCCGACCCCTGCATGGTCCGGTCGACGAGGGGGGCGAGCAGGACCGGTGCGGAATCCACTAGCTCTACGAAGAGCGCGGTGCGGGAAGTATCGAGGTGGGTCGCGGTGAACATCCGGTGCCACCAGCGAAGCCGGGCCAGGAGTTCGGCGTGCTCGTGGCGCCAGATCGGGTCATCTGGGGACCAACTTCGCTCGATCAGGTCCTTCAGCCTGTCGTGCACCGACCGAAGCTCGGGAAAGTCCGGGGAGGAAATGGCGGCCAGCAGCCGCCTCTGGTCTCGTTGACCGAGGCGATCGGACACGTAGTCGCCGGCGAGGATGTCGGTCAGCACCGTCATGTGGACCAGCGCACGCTGGCCGAGTTGCTTGTCGCACTGCTCCCAGTCGGACAGCGCCTCCCTGATCCGCGTGCTGGGCGGTCGCGCGAAAACGAGATCCTCCACGAAATCCCGGACGCGGAGGAGGGCGGCTTCCATCCGGTGGGCCTGCACGTACCGGCTGAGGTCCTCCTGAAGCAGCCACCAGCCGTGCTGGGGATTGCGAGGGCGCGGCCTCGTCTTCACCTCGACCACCGCCAGCAGTTCGTTAACGACCCCCATGGCCCTGCGCACCACCGGGGTTTCGCCGGGACCGAGCAGGCTCTCGAGCCGATCACGGCATCGGGTGAACGCCAGCCGCAGCGCCGCGTGATCGATCGGCACGTCTTCCAACGGCTTGCGGAGCAGGCGGTGGCATTCGAGGAAGAGCTGATCGCTGAACTCCCGTTCGTCGAGGGCGACCGCGCGGGAAACCAGCTTGGGCAGGAGCTCGACGAACGTCTGGGCCTCGGCCGCGGCCATCACCATGACGGCCTGGGTCCGGAACCAGGGGTGGCCGATCTGCGACCGGCTCAGAGCGGTCTCACAGATCGCGGCCAGCCGCTCCCGCGCGACGGCGAACCGGAGGGGAGGCAGTTTCAACCACGTCTGTTCGGCGGCGGTGAGCCGCAGGAGACTGTCCCTCGTCCACTTCGTGCGCGGTTCTCCTGCCGGATCGGCATCGTCGAGATCGATGATCCGGTCCAGAACCTCCTGCCGTGCGGACGTTTCCCGCAACGCCCGGAGCAGCAGACCTCGCCACCGTAGGTAGTCGGCCATCTCCTTACCCCGGATCGGCACTTTGAAGACGTCCACCGGCACCTCGCCGAAGATCTCGCCACGGGTCCGCAGCCGGGTGCGCTCCCGAAGCCTCTTCGCGTGACCGCGCAAGGGCCGCGGAGCCGATTCGGCGTACTCCTCGTACAGATCCCTGATCTCGCAGAGCGAGCAGTCGGGTACCGCCACACGGCCCAGGCTGCTGGTCGCCAGGAACCGCACCTCGGTCGGTACGGCCGGACCGGATCGCCCGTTCCGGCGGGCTCGCAGCGCACTGACCGCACGCAGCGCGTCCGAATCCTCGACGCCCAGCTGATCGAGCAGGACGAGCGCCATGATCGCGGATGCCCCGGCTTCCGCCGCGAGCCGCATCATCTGGTTGACCGATGTGGAGCTCAGGGCGCCCCAGTCGACGACCACCACCGTGCCCAGTTCCTGGGGCTCCGGCAGGCTGGCGGGGAACGTCCACCGGTTCCCGGCCACGGCTCTCGGGATCGACTCCACGGCGGTCACGCTCGCTCCGTCCGCGACGAGCACCTCCTGGACCAACAGAGCGAGCTTCCCCGCGTAGTCGTCCGCACTGCCCGGGTGCCAGATCCGGCAACGGGCGAGCCGATCGGCCGCCCCGGGGGTCTCCGATTTCCACTGCTGAGCGACCTCGCACACGGTGCAGTGAATCGCGGCACGCACCTCGTCCCCGACGTCCTTGTCGCGCAGCAGACGGTCCAGTTGCGGGTAAGCACTGAAGTGACGGGCACGCGGAATGGTCTCCACGTGCCCCAGCCGCAGAGAATCGTCGTTGCTCGCGCACCACTCGAGGAGCGTCTCCTCGGCTATCGGGTTCCGGTGCGGCGTCGGCACTTCGCCGACGTCCACCGGCCGGCGGTGTATCGGGTCGATGTCCACCGGCGTGCTGCCGGTCCGCGGGTCGCCGCCCAGGTCCACGGTGACCAGGGACACCACCGCGATGTCGCGGTTGAACATCCGGATCGGCCCGGAGTGCGACCTCGCGTCCACCACGCAGGCCACCGCGACCGGAACCGCGCTCTTGCCCACGAGCGCCGCCGCGGCCCGGCGAGCCGTGTTCTCGGTCGAAAGGATGTCGGCGCTGATGACGACGTTCGCCCGGCGTGGCACCTCCTCGCTGACCGTGATCCCGTCCAGGTCGAGTTCCCCGGGCAGGTCGTAGTACCGGCCGTCGCGGTAGAGGCACTCACTCAGTTGCGCCGCGAGCGGTGCGGAGGTCGTCGACGCCCTGGCGACCACGAGGGAGCGGTCGCGCTCCTGGCCCGGGAGAGCGGCCTCTTCGACGGCCCGTGCCTGCAGGAAGGCCACCAGGTCGTACCCGACCGTCTCGTCCACCAGCCGGTCGACATCGATCCAGCGGTCGGCCAGGCGCAGCATGGGCGTCCGGAAGAACCCTGAGAACACGCCTGGGCCACCCCGTTCGATCGCCTCGGCGAGGTGGGCCCGGGCGTACTCGCCGAGTGCCCGGACCGCGTCGCCCGCCGAGACGTGGAGAACGACCTCGGACGCGGTGACCGTGACCAGGTTCGGGTGCGCGCCGAGGGTCGGCAGCAACGCCTCGGCCGCCCGGCCCGCCGCGGCCCACAACTGCATGACCTCGGCGACCGGCAGCGCGCCTCCGGCCGCGGTCAGGCCTTCGAGTACCGCCCGCAGGCAGACCGAACCCCCGCACCACAGCGGGGTGCCGGACGCGCCCAGCACGAGGATGGGGCTCCGGGTCCGGCTGCGCTGGCCTTGCTCGCCGTCGCGCTCCTCGTCCGCGTTGAGACCGGCGACACTGAGGTCGAGGAGCCGGGGAACGGCGTTCGGGAAGACCAGGACGACCGCGGCCTGGTGGGGCGTCAGGCTGGCCACGTCGATGGCGCGGGACAGCGCGGTCTGCACGGCGACGTCGGTGGCAGCCGTGCCCGACTGCCGAACCGGTGTCGTCGCGACCACGCCGGCCGGGCGGCGGCCGTCCTGGGCGAGCAGTGCCGCTTCGTCCAGGCGGGCGCGATCGTCGTCCCCGATCCCGTGTTCCGGGTCGAACTCGCACGCGACGACCTGCCAGAGCGCGTCGGCGTGCGCACTCGAGCGCCATGCCCACGGCACGGACAGCGCGCGGGTGAGGTAGTCGCGGATGACCAGGGTGACCTCGACCAGGGTGCCTGGTGTCCACGAGGTCAGGTGCTCGCCGAAATCTTCGGTTTCGGTACCCGCGTAGACTTTGCCGGCGACGACGTCGGCGGACCGCATCATCACACTGCCGTGGTAGCTGCCGACGAGTCGCGCGACCCGCCACAGTCCGGCCGTCGCGCCGCTTTCAGCCGACCCGCTGCCGTCGGTGTACCGGTCGAACGCGCTCAGCGCGAGGTCATGGGCGGTCAGACGGGATGCTTCGGCGCTGCGCTCCCGTCCCAGCCGGCGGAGCAGGCCGCACCCGGAGTCGGCGACCACCAGTTGCAGCACCCGGCCGCCGGTGCCACCTGGCTGCAGCGCGCTGACGAGGCTGTTCGCCGACCGTGGCAGATCGTCGAGGCGGCTGACGTAGAGGTCGTCGTCCACCAAGACGGCCGCGACCAGTGCGTGCGCCGGCCCCGCCGAGCCGGCTCGGGAATGCGCGCCGACGTTTTCGACGAGTTCCGCGAGGACAGCCTGGGTGATCGCCCGGGCGTCCGACCGCGACAAGCTCATGTCGGTGAACCGCCGCAGTGCCTCACTGACGACATCAGGTCCCACGGTTCCGTTCGCGTCGACTGGTATCCAGCGGAACGGCAGGATGCGGCGACGGCGAAGCAGCTTAGACTCGGCAAGCTGTTCGGCCCCCCCGCCAGGAGCACCGTCGCCTCGGAGCCGGTCGGTTCGCGGGGCCGCGGAGTCCTCGACGCACACCGCGCCGTCAGCCCAATGACCGGGACGCAGCGCGTCGAAGAAACCGACGTCCCGCATGAACGCCCGGGCGTCCTCCCGTGCCCTCGCCTGCCAGGCCACCTGCCGCTCGATCGGTTCCAACGCGGTCCCGTCCGCCGGCTCCCCGATCTCGCCGATCCCGGTGACGGGGAGTGCCCCGGTGGGCAGGACCACGGTCGCCGGAACGCGATCGCGAACGGCACCGTCCAAGAGCACCAAGGCGCGAGCCAGCACCTCGAAGTGCACGAACTCCACCAGCGAGAAGTCGAGTCGGATTCCGCCTTCGACCGCCGAACGACGCCAGGCGCCGCTGTCGGTGAAGGGCCGGTCGGCTGCGCCCAGACACTTCTCCCAAGCGGCGACCGTCAGCAGGCAGGGCAACTGGTAAACGATCATTCTCGATATCCCCTCGATGCGCAGGTCACCGTTTCCTGTGACGTGGAAGAATCATTGAAAGATCGTCGTCTTCCCCATTCGATCACGAATCCCTCTCCCCGCCCGTTTTTGCAGCTTGTTGTCCAGGGTCTGTCCTTGACCGGGACCCGCACACCGAGGTTTGGTGGTGGGTCACGATTCCGAAAGGTTTCCCATGCCCGCCGATCCGCCTGACACCGCAACCCGCGATCTCGGTGTTTTCGCCGGACGTTGCCCCAGTCAAGCGCGATCCCCGATCCAACGGGATGGCTCACGAGAAACCCGAACATCTTCGTACGGACTCGACGCAGTTCCTCGTACGTTCTCGTACAGATGGAAACAGGTCCTCGTTCCGCCGTTCGGGCGAATCCGGCCGGTTTCGCTTCTCGATTATTCCTGATTACGCACAGCAGACCTGCACGAAAAGATCATGCCCGAGGCGAAAGGAGCACCGACTCGTGCCCGATCCAGAGATCGAACCGAGCCGGTTCAACAACCGCGAGGAATTCGGCAAAGCCCTCGAAGAGCTCTGCCTGCGGGCCGGCCTGAGTGGGCGCGAGGCCGCTCGCCGGGCCCTGATTCCGGTCACCACCCTGAACGGCTACAAGCGTGGTCGCAATCTCCCCCAAAGGAGCGGCAGAGCCGCCTTCGCCAAACTGCTGGAAGTGCTGGGGGTGCACGACGAGGAGCTCCGTCAGAGGTGGTTCGACGCGATCGAACGCCTCCGCAGACGCCCAGGCCCGGAACCCGCGGGCAGCCCCGTCCCCTACCGCGGCCTGGAAGCGTTCGGCGAGCAGGACACGGAGTGGTTCTTCGGAAGGTCCAAGATAACGGACCTCATCCTGAGCAGGATCCGCAGCCGGGACTCGCGCGGCCGTCCGCTGTTCGTCGTGGGTTCCTCCGGTGTCGGCAAGTCCTCGGTGTTGCAGGCCGGTGTGATGCCGGCCCTCGCCACCCCGGCCGAGGGCGACCGGCTTGTCATGTTCATGACGCCCGGCACGAACCCGTGTGTACGGCTCGCGGCTCTGCTGGGAGTCGAACAGGACGATGTCGTACGGCAACTCGAGACGGAACCGGCGGACGTGGCCTGGTTGCTCCTGCACCCGGCTTTGCGGCGACGTCTCGAAGACGACGGCCGCGACAGCGCGGTGCTGATCGTCGACCAGTTCGAAGAGATTTTCAGCGCCGAAGTCGGAGACACCGACCGCCAGGCTTTCCTGCGCACGATCGCCTACCTCGCCGACCGGCACGCCAGCGGGGCCGGGCCGACGGTCGTGGTGCTGGGCATGCGCGCGGACTTCTTCCCGCAGGCGACGGATGATCCCATGCTCGCCACAGCGCTCAACGACGGCCAGGTCGTCATCGGGCCGATGTCCCGTGAGGAACTCTCGGACGTCATCGCCGGCCCGGCCGCCAAGGCGAACCTGTCTCTCGAGCCCGGTTTGGTCGACCTCATCCTGCGTGACCTCGCACCGGCCGGCTCGGCCGCGGCCTGTGATTCCGGTGCGCTGCCGCTGCTCGCCCACGCCTTGCGCATGACCTGGGAGCGCCGCGAGAACGGCAGTCTGACGGTGACCGGGTACCGCGATTGCGGCGGCATCCGGCAGGCGGTCGCGCAGACCGCCGACGCCATCCACGAGCAGCTCGAGCCCGCGGCCCGCGCGCGGGCGCGCAGCATCTTCCTGCGCCTCGTCCACACCGGTGACGCGCTGCCGGACACCCGCCGCCGGATACCCGCCGCCGAGATCGAGGACGGTTCGGCCGACGAGGTCTCGGCCGAGGTACTGGACCGGTTCGTCCAGGGACGGTTGCTCAGCATCGCCGAGGACGGCGTCGAAATCGCACACGAGGCACTCATCCTTGCCTGGCCACGGCTTCGGAACTGGCTGGACGACGACCGGGCCGGCCACGCTCTGCACCGCAAGCTCGGGCTGGCCGCACGAGCTTGGCAGGACGCCGGCGACGACGTGGATCTGCTCTACCGTGGTGGCCTCCTCACGGCGGCGAACGAATGGGCGGAGAAGGCGAGCCACCGGAACCTGCTCAACGCCACGGAGCGCGAGTTCCTGGCCTCGTCGAACGTGCGCCACGGCGAGGAACAGCGGGACCTGCGTACCCGAAGCCGGATCCGGCGTGGCCTCATCTCGATCATCGCCGTCTGCGTGCTGTTGGCGAGCGCCATGATCACCTACGCGATCACCCAGTCGGCGGCGTCGACGCGGCAACGGGACCTGAGCCAGTCACGAGAACTCGCCTCTCAGGCAGATCGGTTCCGCACAAGCGACGTGTCATTGGCCGCGCAACTGAGCCTCGCCGCGTACCGGATCTCGCCCACACCGCAAGCGAGGGCGAGCCTCCTCGACTCCACTGCAAGCCCTCTCGCGGCCAGGCTCCTCGGTCCGCTGCAGGTCCTGCAAGCCGTCGCCGCGACCGAAAACGGCTCCTTGCTCGCGACCGGCGGTACCGGCAAGCAGGTCCAGCTGTGGACCCGCAGGCCCGGTGAACCGGCAGTTCAAGCGGGCCCGCCCCTCGACGGGGCCGGTGACACCATCTTCACGCTGGCCCTCAGGCCACGCGGGGACCTCCTGGCGGCCGGCGGCGGTGATCGCCGAATCCACCTGTGGAACGTCACGAACCCGGCGCATCCCGAACCGATCGGCGACCCGATCGCCGGCTTCGGCAACACGATCTACGCGACCGCGTTCAGCCCGGATGGCACGCTGCTCGCGGTGGGATCGGCGGACAACACGGTCCGGCTCTTCTCGATGACCGATCCGGCACGCCCCGCGCTCGTGACGACGTTGACCGGTTTCACCGGCTTCGTCCAAACGGTTGCGTTCGCCCCGGACGGCCACACGCTCGCCGCGGGCGGTGCCGATCACACGGTGCACCTCTGGGATCTGGGAGAGCCGAGCCGCCCCGTCCTGCTCGGTGAACCGCTGAGCGGACCGGGAGGCAAGGTCTTGGCCGTGGCGTTCGCCGGCAAGGGCCACACGCTCGCGGCGGCCAGCGCGGACAAGAGCGTCTACTTGTGGGACACCACCGATGTCCGCCGACCGGTCCCGGCCCCCACACTGACCGGGGCAACCGGACGGGTCAACGCGATCGCCTTCGGACCGGACGGCGTCACCCTCGCGGCGGGCAGTTCCGACAGCTCGGTCCGGGTCTGGGACCGGACGACGGGCCGCGTGATCGTGTCCCTCCCGCACCCCGGTCCCGTGACCGGCGTGGAGTTCCTCGACGGCGGAACCGTGCTTGCCACGGTGGCGGCCGACGGCGTCACACGGCTGTGGCCGGTACCGGGACAGCGGATCGGGAACCGGGCCAACAGCGTTCTGTCGCTGGAGTACGCCGTCGACCACAACACCCTGATCACGAGCGCGGGCTACACATCGAGCACGACGGAACTGTGGGACACCACCGACCCGGCACACCCGGTGCAGCGCGGTGCGGCTCTGTCGAACCCCCACGCAGGTGACAACTTCTCCGGCTCGGTGGCCCTGAGCCCGGACGGGCGGACCGCCGCGACCGGCCTCGACGACGGGCTCGTGGTCCTGTTCGACGTGTCGAACCCGGCCGCTCCCGTGGTTCTCGGCCCGCCGCTGCACGCGAGCGACAGCCTGGTGGAGACCCTGGAGTTCAGTCGCGACGGCCGGCACCTCGCGGTCGGCACCGACGAACACGTCGTCACGCTCTGGGACTTGACCGATCTCAAGTCGATCACCCGGGTAGCCACCCTCGACGGCCCGGGCAACAGCGTGTACTCACTGACGTTCAGCGCCGACGACACCCTGCTGGCGGCGGGCAGCCTCGACAGCAAGGTCTGGCTTTGGGACATCAGCCGCCCGGATTCGCCGCGCCGCCTCCAGCCGTTGGAGGGGTTCGCCGGCTACGTCCACTCGGTGGTGTTCGCCCCGAAGGGCCGGCTCCTCGCCGGAGGCAGTGCGGACAAGACGGTCCGGCTGTGGGACCTGAAAGATCCCGCGGCCCCCGAAGTGCTGGGCAACCCCTTGGTCGGCGCGACCAACTACGTCTACTCGGTGGCGTTCAGCCCCGATGGTGCCACCCTCGCCGCGGGCGGCTACGACCACACGATCTGGACGTGGGACATCAGCGATCCGCGGTCGCCGCGGTGGCTCGCAACGCTGACAGCGGCCCAGGACTCGGTCTTCGTCGTCGAGTTCGCCCCCGACGGACGCACCCTCACCGCCGGCACCTCGGAAAAGGCCATCCGGCTCTGGGAAACCGATCCGGACCGGGCGGCCGCCCGGATCTGCGCCGCCGTCGGCCAGCGGATCACCGAGCAGGAGTGGTCGCGTTATGTGCCTGACCGCTCCTACGACCCACAGTGCTGATCATCCCTGGGCCAGGCGAGCCGCGATCAGGCGGTTGACGGAAACGTGGTGCTCGTTCAGGTAGAAGTGCGCCCCCGGGTACGTGCGCAGCTCGAACTCCCCCGACGTGTGCGTCGCCCACTGGCGGGCCTCCTCGGAGGTCACCTTCGGGTCGTGGTCGCCGATCAGGGCCAGGATCGGGCAGCTGACGTCGGGGCCCGGGCGGTAGCGGTAGGTCTCCGCGGCCTTGTAGTCGTTGCGCAGCGCCGGGAGGACCATGCGGATGATCTCGTCGTCCTCCAGGACCTTGGCGTCCGTGCCGCTCAGGCGTTTGACCTCGGCGAGCAGGCCGTCGTCGCTTTCCAGGTGGTAGCGCTCGTCGCGGAACGCCGAAGGCGCGCGGCGGCCCGAGACGTACAGGCCCAGCAGCTTCGTGCCGCGGGCTTCCAGGCGGCGGGCGACCTCGAAGGCGAGGCTGGCGCCCATGCTGTGGCCGAAGAACGCCAGCGGACCCGGCTCGGCGCCGAGGATCTCGGCCAGCTGGTCGGCGAGCACGAACAGGTCGTCCACCAGCGGGTCGTTACGGCGGTCCTGGCGGCCCGGGTACTGGACGGCCAGGACCTCCACCGACGGCGAAAGCGCCGACGACACGGGGTGGAAGTAGCTCGCCGAGCCCCCGGCGTGCGGGAAGCAGACCAGGCGGGCCTTCGCGGCCGGGGCCGGGTGGAACCGCCGGATCCACAGCTGGCTGTCCAGGGAGAGCGTCATGGCCGGTCCTTCCGCGTTTCGGCTGTACACGCCGAATCTCTCAGGCGGGAAAGCGCGGGTCGACCCCTAGGTTCCGGATCAGGGGTTCTGGGGGCCGGGCGGGGCAGACAGGGGGCCGACGTGCTGGTTTGGACGATGCCCGCCGGTTTGAATGGCTTACCGGGAACCGGCATCCGGCCGCGAGGGGAACCCGCCGAAATAACACCATGGGGTGAGTCATGACCGCCACCGAGGATTTCGTTGTCGGTGACCTGCCGTCGCTCGACATCGAGGCGAAGGTCGCCGAGCTGGCCGAGCTGCGGGCGCACGCCGTGTCACCTTCCCAGCGCGCGACCGACCAGCAGCACGCCAAGGGCAAGCTCACCGTGCGGGAGCGGATCGGCCTGCTCTTCGACGAGGGCACCTTCCACGAGATCGAGCAGCTGCGGCGCCACCGCGCCACCGGCTTCGGGCTCGAGGACCGGCGGCCCTACTCCGACGGCGTGGTCACCGGCTGGGGCCAGGTCTTCGGCCGGCGCGTCTTCGTCTACGCCCACGACTTCCGGATCTTCGGCGGCTCGCTCGGCGAGGCGCACGCGGAGAAGATCCACAAGCTGATGGACCTCGCCGAATCCGCCGGCGCGCCGCTGGTGTCCCTTTCGGACGGTGCTGGCGCGCGGATCCAGGAGGGTGTCGCCGCACTGGCCGGGTACGGCGGGATCTTCCGCCGCAACGTCAAGGCGTCCGGGGTGATCCCGCAGATCAGCGTGATGCTCGGCCCGTGCGCCGGCGGCGCGACCTACTCGCCCGCGCTGACCGACTTCGTGTTCATGGTCCGCGACATCGCGCAGATGTACCTCACCGGGCCGGACGTCGTCCGCTCGGTCACCGGCGAGGACATCACCCACGAGCAACTCGGCGGCGCGGACGTGCACGCCGGGGTGTCCGGCGCCGCCGGGTTCGTCCACGACACCGAGGAAGAGTGCCTCGAAGAGGTCCGGCACCTGATCTCGATGCTGCCGTCGAACAACCGTGAGCTGCCGCCGTCGCTGCCGCCCGGCGAGCCGGTGGACCGGCCGAACCCGGCGCTGCTGGACCTGGTGCCGGTCGACGCGAACCGCGTCTACGACATGCGCGAGGTCATCGAGGAGATCGTCGACTACGGGCACTTCTTCGAGGTGCACGCGAGCTGGGCGCCGAACGTCCTGTGCGGGCTCGCGCGGCTCGGCGGCGAGGTCGTCGGGATCGTGGCGAACCAGCCGTCGTCCTTCGCCGGGGTGCTGGACATCCACGCGTCGGAGAAGGCCGCGCGGTTCGTCCAGACGTGTGACGCCTTCAGCATCCCGCTCGTGACCCTCGTGGACGTGCCGGGGTTCCTGCCCGGCCGTGAGCAGGAGCACGGCGGCATCATCCGACACGGCGCGAAGCTGCTCTACGCCTACTGCAACGCGACCGTGCCGCGGGTGCAGGTCATCCTGCGCAAGGCCTACGGCGGCGCGTACATCGTGATGGACTCCCGCTCGATCGGCTGTGACCTGTCCTTCGCCTGGCCCACCAACGAGATCGCCGTGATGGGCGCCGAGGGGGCCGCGAACGTCGTGTTCCGGCGCGAGATCGCCGCGGCCGACGACCCGGAAGAGGCGCGCCGCCAGCGCATCAAGGAGTACCGGACCGAGCTGATGCACCCCTACCACGCCGCCGAGCGCGGCCTGGTCGACGACGTGATCGACCCTGCCGAGACCCGGCCGGTCCTCATCGAGGCGCTCGCGGTGCTGCGGACCAAGTACGCCGCGCAGCCCGCGCGCAAGCACGGGAACCCGCCGGTATGAGCGACCTCTTCCTCACCGTGTCGAACGGCTACCCCGACGACGAGGAGCTGGCCGCGGTGCTCGCCGTCTTCGGCGCGCTGGGCCGCACGAAACGCCCGAAGCGGGACCGGCCGCCCACCCCCGCACCGTGGCGCCGCGCCGCGGGGTACACCCCACCGGGCGCCTGGATGAGCCGCACCCGATAAGTAGGGGTGCCTTCGTTCTTGCCCGCTGGTTAGCGTGGAAGCATGAGCGACCAAGACGTACTCCGTGTGTCCAATGTGGACAGAGAACGCGCCGCGCGCCTGCTGCAGGACGCGCTCGGCCAAGGCATGCTGGACATCGAAGAGTTCGCCCAGCGCTCGGCCGCGGCGGCGGCCGCGCGCACCCGCGGCGACCTCGCGCCGCTGCTCGCCGACCTGCCCGCCGCCCACGAAGCACCGCTCGCCGCGATCGAGACGCCGCCGCTGGTGCTCAAGGCGGGCATGGGCGACGTCAAGCGCACCGGCCCGTGGGACGTGCCGAGCCGCATCGACGCCAAGTGCTCCTCCGGCGACGTCCGGATCGACTTCAGCGAAGCGACGTGCCCGCACCGGGAGGTCACGCTGAACCTGGACTGCGGCTGGGGCACCATCCTCGTCATCGTGCCGCGCGGCTGGACCCTGGTGTTCGAGGCCATGGAGACCGGCGCCGGCGACATCACCAACAAGGTCACCGCACCGCCTGAGCCCGGCCTGCCGGTGCTGCGCGCGCACTGCCGGGTCACCGCGGGCAACATCCGCTTCCGCCACCCCCGCTGAACGCCGCCGTTCTGCCACGCACCCGCGAAAAGGCCCGGCTCACCGAGTGAGCCGGGCCTTTCTCTTGCGCTCAGCGGGCCGCCGCGTGCTCGCGGCCGTTCTCCTTCTCCTCTTCCGGCTCTTCGGCTTCCTCCGCCGCCGCCAAGGCTTCCGCCTTGCGCTTGGCGACGCGGTGCATCAGCACGACCATGCCGAACGAGCAGGCGCCCAGCACGATCGAGCCGATGGCCACCAGCACCCGCAGCCCGGACGGCACGTGGGCGACCAGGAACCAGCCCGGCAGGGTCGCGCCGAACAGGCTCAGGCCCAGCGACACGAACCCTTGCGGGATCACCAGCAGGACACCGAGCAGGACGAACAGCGCGACCAAGGCGTTCTGGGGGCCGCTGAGGTCGTCCTTCTTCTCCGGCTCCTCCTGCTCGCCCTCCGCCAGCTCGTCGGCGGAGACCTTGACCTCGGCCCGGACGCCCTTGCGCATCAGGTCGAGGATCTCCGGGCCCGCCTTCTCCAGGCGGCGGTAGGCAAGCCTGCCGAACAGCCAGTAGTAGAACGCGCCGGTGAGCAGGCCCGCCGCGACACCCGCCCAGCCGAGCAGCGTGTTGTCCGTGCGGAACCCGATCAGCACGACGACCGCGGCCGGCACGGCCAGCAGGATCTGACCGAACAGCATGCCGAAGATCTTCAGCCGGACCTGGTCGCCGCTTTCGTCGGTGAAGCCGTCCATCGGGTTGCCGCCGGGGCGGTCCTGGAACGGCGCGACACCGACCAGCGAAACCAGCGGCACCAGGCCCGCCGCCCCGCCGAGCATCGCCGGCAGCACGGCCAGCACCCACGGCCACGCCCAGCCCTGCCCGCTGACCAGCGTCAGCAGCGCGGTCAGCACGAGCACCGGGACGGCGACCAGCAGCAGCCACGCGACCTGCCGGGCGCGGACGTCGACGCGTTCGGACGCCGGGGCGACCAGGGTCAGCCACAGCGCGCCGGCGTCGAGGCCGTAGACGTTCGCCGACAGCGCGCCGGCGAACAGCGCGGTGATCACGCCCGCGAAGGGCAGCATCACGGTGTTGCCGTCGAGCAGCGGGAACAGCCCGCTGAACAGGCCCGCCCAGAGCGCGATGCTCAGGAACCGGGCGCGGCGCAGGTCACGGACCCACAGCCGCAGTTCCTTGCCCAGCACGCCACCGAACGGCCCGCCCGGCAGGATTCGCTTGGTGGCCAGGCTGTCGCCGCCGGTCTGTGTCGTGCCGCCGTCCGAGAGACCCCGGACCAGCTGGCGCGAAAGCAGCGCCGAGAACACGAAGAACAGCACCGCGCCCAGGACGGCGAGACCGCCCAGGGAAAGTGCGACGGTGCCCCAGTTCCCCTTGGCCGCCGCGTCCACCGCGACGACCGCCCAGCTGGACGGGAGGATCCGCAGCACGATGCCGCCACCGTCGGCCCAGCCGCCGCTGAACGTGCGGATCGCCAGGCCGATGTCCATCCAGCCGGTGTTCTGCAGGCCCAGCACGAACCCGACGACCAACGACGAGAGCTCCCAGCCGAAGCGCGACCGGACCAGCCGGCCCAGCGCCTGCATGCCGACCTTCGACAGCACGACGACGAACCACAGCTGCAGCAGCACGGCGGGGATCGCGACCAGCGCCGCGACCAGGCCGAGGTGCGCGCCGTAGACGATCAGCACGGCGAACGCGACCAGCGCGACCACCGGCGTGATGCCGACGAACCCGGCGCCGACCATGCCGATGGCCAGGGTGCGCGGGCGGATCGGCAGCAGGGTGAAGTACTCCAGCCGCAGCACCGCGTCGCCGCCGGTGAGCATCGGGCCGAACAGCCAGCCCAGCGTCCACACCATCAGCAGCAGGGACAGCACCGCGACCGCGGTTTCGGGCGAGCCGAAGTGCGAGAACCCGACCACGAGCGTGCCGATCGCGAGGACCAGGCCGATCGACCCGCCCGCGAGCATGCTGGCCGCGCGCTGCCCGCTCATCGAGCGGCGCAGCACCGCCAGCTTCATCCGGATCAGGACGCCAACCACGCCAGCCCCTCCATCCCCCCGGTGCGGGCGCCAACGAGCTCCACGAAGACGTCCTCGAGGCCGCGGCCGGCGCGGACCTCGTCCACCGGCCCGGACGCGGCGACCTGGCCGCGGGCGATCACCGCGACGTGGTCGCAGAGCTGCTCGACCAGCGCCATCACGTGGCTGGAGAACACGACCGAGCCGCCGGAGGCGACGAAGCGCTGCAGGATCGTGCGGATGGTGGCCGCGGAGACCGGGTCGACCGCTTCGAACGGCTCGTCCAGCACCAGCAGCTTGGGCGCGTGCAGCAACGCCGTCGCCAGGCCGATCTTCTTCCGCATGCCGGTGGAGTAGTCGATCACCAGGGTGCGGTTGGCCTCGGTCAGCTCGAGGACCTCCAGCAGCTCGCTCGCGCGTTCGTCGATCTGCGCCTCCGGCAGCCCGCGCAGCAGGCCCTGGTACGTCAGCAGCTCACGGCCGGTGAGGCGCTCGGGCAGGGACATGCCGTCGGGCAGCACGCCGACGAGGGCCTTGGCGTGCACCGGATCGGCCCAGACGTCGACGCCGAAGATGTGCGACGCGCCGGCGTCCGGGCGGAGCAGGCCCACGGCCATCGAGAGCGACGTCGTCTTGCCCGCCCCGTTGGGCCCGACCAGGCCGTAGAACGAACCCTTCGGCACGGCGAGGTCGACCCCGTCCACCGCGACCTTCCGGCCGAATCTCTTGCGCAACCCGGACAGCCGGAGCGCGGGTGCACTTTCGTCGATCGTAGGCACGTGGCTCATCCCCATGGTTCGGGCGGCCCGCCGGCCGCGCTTTACCGGGCACAGCGTAGCGGCCGGGCGGGGAAAAGAGAACGCGGCACAACTGAACAGTTCGTGCCCCCGGATAAGGGTGGGCATAGGGGTTACGAATCGGCGTGTCGCGCAAATAAGGTGGCAGCCAACTGCCAAGTCGACCAAACCGGCCGAATCAGACTAACCACCCCGGGCAGCAAAAGCAATTCCGAGCCGAGGGAAGAGCCGATGACGACATCGACCGACAGCGACCTGGAGGCCCAGCTCCGCACCGCGCGGGCCGGGCTGACCTCGCTCGGCGCGCTGGGCGACCGGATCGCCACGCTGATGCTCGGCCCGGAGGACCCGTACGCGGTGTATGCGCAGATGCGGGCCCGCGGGCCGGTGCAGAAGAGCCGGATCGGGATCTACGCGGTGCTCGGCCGCGACCTCGCCGACAGCGTGCTGCGCGACCGCCGGTTCGGCCGCCGCACGCTCGGCGGTTACTGGCCGCAGGGCACGTCCACGTTCGACAATTCCTTCCTCGCGATGGACCCGCCGGAACACACCCGGCTGCGGAAACTCGCGATGCCGGCATTCAGCCCGAAGACCATCGGGGCGCTGCGCCCGGATATCGAACGGGCGTGCCGTGAACTGCTCGACGACGTCGATTCCAGCAAACCGTTCGACTTGATGGAGAAATACGCCAAACGCGTTCCGTGCGCGGTGATCGCGACGTTGTTCGGAATTCCGGAATCGCGCCAGGCGGAGTTCGACGAGCTCGCCGCCGGGCTGAGCCTGGTGCTCGACGGCGTCGTCTCGCTCGAGGAGGCCAAGCGGCTGCAGGACGCCGTCGACGGCATGACGGCGCTGTTCACCGAGCTGCTCGCGATGCGCGTCGTCGAACCGGGCGACGACCTGGTCAGCCGGCTGCTGCGGTCGGTGGACGGCGACAAGCTGACCGCGGACGAGCTGGTCGCGATGTGCGGGATGCTGTCGCTGGCCGGCACCGAGACCACGGTCAACCTGATCGGCAACGGCACGCTCGCCCTGCTGGAGCACCCCGGGCAGTGGGACCTGCTGCGCGCCGAACCGGACCTCGCGCCGAAGGCCGTCGAGGAGGCGCTGCGCTACGACACCTCGGTGCTGATGCAGGCGCGGTTCGCGCACGAGGAGGTCGAGCTGGGCGGCAAGCGGATCCCGGTCGACAGCCAGGTGACCATCCTGACCGGCGCGTGCAACCGCGACCCGGAGGCGTTCGACCGCCCGGACGTCTTCGACCTGCGGCGCCCGCCGGGCCCGGACCACATCTCGTTCTCCAGCGGCATCCACTACTGCGTCGGCGCCCCCTTGGCCCGCCTGGAGGGTGACGTCGCGTTCCGCGTGCTGCAGGAACGCTTCCCGACCTTGCAACGAGCCGGCGAGGTGACGCGCCGGACGTCCCCCTTCATCCGCGGCCTGCACGCGTTCCCGGTGACCGCCTGACCCTCCCGCGCCGAAAAAAGGAGGGACCCCGGCGCGGAGGGGCGCGCCGGGGTCCGAGGGGGAGGGTGGTCAGGGGGTCCGGAGCAGGTCGCGGACGTGGTCCGCGAGCTGGCCCGGGGTGGGCATCGAGAAGACGTCCGTGAGCTTCAAACCCACGCCCGTCAGGTCCTCGACGTGCTGCACCAGCTGGACGCCGAGCAGGGAGTGCCCGCCGACGACGAAGAAGTTCGTGTCCGCCGCGACGTCCTGGCGGCCCAGCAGGCCGGCCCACAGGCCGATCAGCGTGTCCAGCAGGTCGCCGTCGGCGGCCGGGGAGCCCGGTTCCTGCCCGGCCTCGGTGCGCCGGGCGGCGGCCAGGCGGGTCAGGGCCGGGTAGTCGATCTTCTCCGTCACCGTGGTCGGCAGCCGGTCGAGGGGGACGAACTCGTGCGGGACGGCGGCCCGGGGCAGCTCGGCCCGGGCGTGCTGCCACAGCCGGTCGGCCAGCCCCGGTGAGTCCGCCCCTTCGACGAACGCCACCAGGATGCCGCCCGCACTCGGTTCGCCGACCAGGACGACCGCAACGCCGGACACCTCCGGGTGCTCGGCCAGCACGGCTTCGACTTCGCCGAGCTCGATCCGGTTGCCGCGCAGCTTGATCTGCCGGTCGACCCGGCCAACCAGTTCCAGCGTGCCGTCGTGGCGCCAGCGGCCCTGGTCGCCCGTGCGGTAGAAGCGCCCGTGCACCGGGTGCTCGCGGAACTTGTCCGCGGTCAGCTCGGGCCGGTTGTGGTAGCCGATGGCGACGCCGCCGCCGGCGATGCACAGCTCGCCGTGCACCCCCGGCGGGAGCTCGCGCCCGGCGTCGTCGGCGACGAACACCGTGGTGTTGCGGATCGGCCTGCCGACGACGACGGCGTCGTCCGGCGAGGTCAGCCGCGCCGCGGTGGACCAGACGCACGTCTCGGTCGGGCCGTAGAGGTTGCGCAGTTCGCACCCGGTGGCGACGAGCCGCCGGAACAGCGCAGGCGGCATCGGCTCGCCGCCGCAGACCACCTTGACCCCGGCCAGGAGGTCGGCGACGTCGTCCAGGACGAGCCGCCACGTCGTGGGCGTCGCCTGCAGGAAGTCGACGCGGTGCTCGGAAAGCACGGCACGCAGCGACTTGCCGTCGGTGCGGGCCTCGTCCGGCGCGACGACGAGCGTGGCCCCGGCGTACAGCGGCAGGAACAGGTCCATCACCGACATGTCGAACGCGAACGTCGTCATCCACAGCCCGCCGTCGCCCGGGCCCAGCCCGGTCTCGGCCCGGAAGTGCGTGACCAGGTTGGCGAGGTTGCGGTGCGCGAGGACCGTGCCCTTGGGCTTGCCGGTCGAGCCCGAGGTGTAGATCAGGTACGCGGGTGCGTTGTCCGCCTCGTCACCTTCCACGACAAGGGTGTCCGGAACGGACGGTCCGTCGGCCGTGATGCCCGGCAGCGGCAGCACGGTCCGGCCTTCGACACCGAGAGAGTCGAGGGAGACGCCGTCGCCGGCCAGCAGTACCCGGGCCCCGGAGTCGGTGAGCTGGTGCTCGACGCGGTGCGCCGGGTGGTCGGGGTCGATCGGCAGGTAGGCCGCGCCGATCAGCCAGCAGCCGAACACCGCCGCGACGAGCTCGGCGCCGCGCCGGCCGACGAGGCCGACGACCTCGCCGGGGCCGACCCCCTGGCCGCGCAACAGTTCGGCGGTAGCCTGGGCGGTGAGCCACAGCTCGCGGTAGGTCACCGCCCGGTCGCCGTCGCGGACGGCGACCGCGGCCGGCTGGGTGGCGGCGTGGTCGGCGACCGCCTCGAGGACTGTGCGCGCCCGAGCCGGCCGCCGGGTCTTGTTGGCCGCGTCGACCACGGCCCGGTCGGCGGGGCTGAACAGCGGCAGCTCCCCCACCGGCCGCCGCGCGTCGGCGCCGGCGGCGACGAGCAGCGCGTCGTAGCGCCGCAGCAGCGCCTCGACGTCGGCGCGGGTGTGCGAGCCGGTCGCGTACCGTCCTTTGAGGACGGTGGCGTCCGCGTCCGCCTGCACCACCAGTTCCAGGTCGAACTTGCTGGTGCCGTTCTCGACGCTGACCGGCCGGGTGTGCACCCCGCCGATGCCGAAGCGCGGCAGCCCGCCGCCCGGCTGGTAGTTGAACAGGTGCCGGAAGATCGTGCTGCGCCAGTCGGAGCTCGCCCGCGGCAGCTCCGGGAGGAGCAGGTCGACCGGGACGTCGGCGTGCGCCAGCGCGTCGAAGTACACCGAGCGGGTGCGGGCGACGAGGTCGGCGAAGCCGGCGCCGAACTCCACACCGACCCGCAGCGGCAGCACGTTCACGTGGTAGCCGACGGCGGACTGGACGTGCGGCGGCCGGGTGTTCACCGGCGTGCCGACGACCAGGTCCGGCCCGGCGCCGTGCCGGGCCAGCAGCAGGTAGTAGGCGCCCATGTGGACGACCGCGTCGGGGGCCCGCAGCTCGCGCCGCAGGCGGTCGAGGGCGGCGAGGGCCTCGCGGGAGAGCCGGTGTTCTACGAAGTCCCCGTCCAGGACGGACCCGGACGGCTCGGGCGTGCCGACCGAGAGCTCGAGAGCGGTGGCGTCGAACCCCGTGAGGTGTTCGCGCCAGTAGGCGATCCCGGTCTCGGTCGGCACGACGTCGGGGGTGGCGCGGACCTCGCCCGCCAGCACGGCCGGGCACGAGCGTCCGACGGCCAGCGCTTCGTAGGCCTTCGCCAGTTCGGTGCAGAAGACGGCGGCGGAAATGGTGTCGAAGACGAGG
>NZ_JBICSQ010000031.1:0-89260 GCF_043197175.1 Amycolatopsis sp. NPDC049252 | reverse complement strand
CGCCGAGCGCGACGGGCGGCGCGTCGCGATCGTCGCCGTCACGCGGCCGGTGCTGCGAGTGCTCCGGCTGTTCGCCGAAGACGTCCGGATCCCCACCCACTCCCGCATGGCCGACGCCGTGCGGGAGCCGCCCGGGTACTCCGCACGGTTATCGGGTGATTTCCCGGAAACCGGAGCGCCATGACCGTTCCCGGACCCCGGCGCCGGCGAATCCTGCTCCGGCTCGTGGGCGGACGCCACGACTGCTTTCCCGCCGGTCTCGGCCAGCGGCGCGCCGTGGGCCTGGGGCTCGCGGGGCGGGACTGGCCTGCAGCGGCCCGGGGAACTCGCCGCCCGCGTGTCGATGATCAACGATCCGGTCCGCCGCCGTCGCACGACCGGGGAGCACCTGCTCCACACGCTCGCGGAGGCCGCGCCGGTCGGCGTGTCCGGCATGGGCACCGCCGAACTCGGCGGCCGGGGCTACGGCCTCGGCAACGTCCTGCACGACGGGTGGCCCGCCGGCCGACGCCGAGGTGCTCCACCGGCGTCTCCGGCTTCGGCGGCAGAATTCACTTCCGCCGCGAGCCAGGAGTTCAAGCTACGGACGGCGCGTTCACCCTTCGCGGCGTGCGGGTGTGTGCCGCAGCGCGGCCGGCCGCCAGATCATCGTCACCCGGGTTCCGTCCTTCCCGGTGTCGACGTGCAGCTGATCGGTGATCTTGTCGATCAGCAGGAGTCCGCGGCCGCCGTACTCGGCCGCGCTCGACGCGCGCCGCGGTTCTTCGGGGAGACCGCACCCCGTGTCCGTGACGGCAACGGTGACGACGTCCCCGGACCAGTCGGCGTACAGCCGTACCCAGCCCGGTTCGCCGGGGTAGGCGTGGGCCACGACATTGGCCAGTGCTTCGTAGGCGGCCAGGGTGATGTCGTAGCCGCTGTCGGGATCCAGGGGCAGCTTTTCCAGCCAGAGCGTCAGTTGCCGGCGTAAAGCCGCGACTTCGTCGTCCAAGGCAGGCACGAGTTCTTCGAAACTGGCCCGGACCGAGCGGTCGATCGGACTGTCGGACCCGGCTCCGGCAGCGACCTCGACGGTCTCCGCGTCGATGTGGTCGCGGTGGTCGCGGTGGGAATGCGGCTCGGAAGTATGTCGATGCATGATCTGCCCCCTCCTGCCTGCAGCCGCGAACGGAGTCGCGAGCTCGTCACCACCAACTGCCCACCGAGTCCGTTTCTTATGCGTGACCTTCTTCGCGAGTGCCCCGCGCGGGTCAGTCCGCCGACCGGGCTACGAGACCGGCCTCGTTCACGATCGTCAGGTACTTCTCCAGTCCCAGGAGCTCCAGCGGCCGGCGGACCGCGCGGTGCCGGGCGGCAACGACCAGCCTGCTGCCGCGCAGACTCGCCGCGACCAGTACGCCCAAGATGCCGGACGTGCAGAAGGTGACCGCGGTGAAGTCCACGACGACGCGGGTACCGCCCGTGGCGGCGGGGGCCAGCGCGGCCTCGAGCACGGGCCGGGCGGCGAGGTCGAGTTCCCCGGTCGCGCGCACGACGACGAGGTCGTCGCGCGTCTCGGTGATGATGCTGAAGTGCGGGTCCGGCGGCGCGGCGGACGGGGCCATGGGTGACTGCTCTCTGGCATCTCTCGACGGAATCCGCCCCCGGGCATGACCGGACCGCCACCGGCGAGGTGAGGGATACGGCGGACGAGGAACGGATGCTGAACCGAGAGGCTGCGATGTCAACCCTTCACCGGTCACTCTACGCACCGCCGAGCCGGCCGGAGGTGACCCGCTGTTCGGCCCGGCACCGCACTCCGATCGGACGTGTAGGCCGTCGAACCGTGGGGTAGACACGGTTCAAGTCTGGTTCTCTGCGCGCAGAACACCAGCACTTAGGCCCCACCGGTCGAAACCCACGGCCGGTGGGGCCGCCCCCGGCCTCGGCCCGCCCCTCGGGCGCGGCGTTGTTGGCGACCGCGGTCCCGGGTCTTCGAAGCGGGATCGACGCCCCTCGAGGAGGCCGCCCCATGCGGACCGGATCCAGATCAGCCGCACCAGCAAACCCGTCCCCGGCGTGGATTACGGCAGGCAGACGCTGCACGTCGGGCGGATCCGCTCCGCCACCGGCACCCCGGTCGGGACGACCGTGATCTGCACGACCTGCCGTCCGCAGCGCGCGGCCGGCGCCCTGCGGCGGGCCGCCCAGCGGATCGGGGCGGCCTCGCTCGAAGTGGTGGTCATGAGCACCTCGTTCGAGCCGGATCGCCCACCCGCGCGGCGAACCCGGGGTCGCGGTCCTCGTGCCGAGCGGCGAGCTGGACGCCGGGCGCTGAAGCTCGGGCAGGCCGTCGTCCGGATGCCGGCCACCGGAGCCGGAGCGATCGTGCTCGGCCTGTCCGACTTGCCCTTTCTCTCCATCGCGGGTGGGCAGGCGATCCGTGCGAGCTGCGCGTGGTGACCGGCGAGCGTCCCGCCGAACCGCACGACCGGATGCCTCCTCCGCCGTGGTCAATCGGTGGGTCAGCCGGAGTGTCGGGACGACGGCGCGCGAGAGCCGTGCGCGAAGCTCCGCGGCGAGCCCGGGATCGCCGCTTCGACATCCGTGCCGGACTCCAGGTTCGCCGGCCCGGGATCGGGCCGGGCAGCCGGTCGGCCAGCCCCTCGCGGCCGGGTCGTCGATCTCGGCGACGTCTTCGACGGCGGTCAGCCACTTCTCGTGCCGTACCACGGCAGGCTCCTTGCGCGAAGGTGCTTTCGAGGTCGCGTACCCGCCGATTCGCCTTTCACACCAAGAAGAACAGGGAGCGGGCTACACCAGGCTCGCCGGGGGCGAGTAGTACGGGTTCTCCAGCAGCACTCCGCACATCAGCACCTGCGGGTGCGTCTTCAGCAGGTCGAGCACGATGTTCTCGCGGTACCGCGAGATGTCGTACATGCACAGGATCGCCTGCGGGTAGCGGCTGGTGAAGTCGTTCAACGCGGCCTCGTACCGGAACAGCTCGGGCAGCCCGGGCAGTTGCGGGTGCCACCAGCGCGCCTCCGCTCCGAGCCGGACGAACGGGTAGCCCGCGGCCATCGCGGCGGACACGGCCTCGTCCCAGAACGCGATGATCCGGTCCACGGTGAAGTCGTCCGGCGACAGCAGCGTGTCGCCCGCGGCCCGGATGTCCAGTTGCGCCGAGTCGACGCGCGCCTCGACGTCGTCGACGTCCTCGCCGATCCGGTCGACAAAACCGGCGACCTCGTCCTCGTGCACGCCGAACAGGCATTTTTCGCCGGCGAGCAAGCCTTCGCTCAGGAAGGGCAGGAGGATGCTGTCCCGATCCTCCTCGCCCACGTACACCGCGCAGATGTGCTGCCCCGGCTCGATGACGACGCCGGGTGTGCCGAACTTCCGGGAACCGGTCATGACGGGATCCTTCGTTCGAAGTCGGGGTGGTGGCCGTTTCCGGTCGATGAGAGGTAGTAGGGGTTTTCGACGAGTGTCCCCGCCATCCAGAACTTCGGATGTGACTTGATCATCGGGATGATCAGGTCACCACCGAACAGATCCAGGTCGTAGAGGCACAGAATCACCTGCGGGAACTCCTCCCCCCACGCGGTGACCGCGACCTCTTCGGCGAGGAGCACGTCGATCAGCGCGGAATTCAGCCGGGGCGCGGCCCAGCTCATGTCGCCGACGATTCGCCCGAAAGGGTGATCACCGGTGCCGAGCTTGCGCCGCGACCAGCCGTCCAGCATGGCGAAGAGCGCGTCCGGCGCGAACTCGCCGTCCCGGAGGTGGCCGCTGTCCGGCTCGGTCAGCACGAGGTCGCCGGCGTGGGCCAGCCGTTCGCGGAAGGTCTCCCGCTCACCCTCGGCGGCCAGGTAGAGCACGGCGTCCCCCGCCCGCAGTCCCTCGGCGAGGAACGGGATCAGGAGGCGGTCCCGCTCGGCTCTCCCCCGGTGGAAGACGCAGAGGTGGTCACCGGGCACGAGCGCGGCTCCGCCGAGGGTCACCTCCCGATCGGTCCGATCCGTCTCGTCCATCGTCCACCTCCGGTCACTGCGATCCCCGCAGCACCTGCCACATCCGGGTGGCGAGGTGCAGGTTCAGCCTGCTGTCCACATCGTTGAGGTCGAGCTCCGTGATCTCCCGGATCCGGCCGAGCCGGTAGCGCAGCGTGCTCCGGTGGATCATGAGCGCGGCGGCGGTGTCGTCGTAGCTGCCGCCGCACTCGAGGTACAGCGCGAGCGTGGCGACCAGCTCGGCGTTGCGCTGGGTGTCGTAGTCGAGCAGTTTCCCGAGCCACTCGCGGACGAACTCGACGACGTCGCCGTGGTTCTGCCCGGTGTCGAGGATGCGGTAGATCCCCAGTTGTTCGAACTTCGTGAAACCGTGGGGGGTCTGCGAGCTGCGCCGGATCTCGAGCGCGCGCACCGCTTCCGCGTAGGACTTGGGCAACCGCCCCGGGGTGTCGCAGCGGGTGCCGATGCCGATCGCCCCCTCGGCCCCGAGCTTTTCCGAGAGCGAGGCGTACAGCGCCGCACCGTCCAGCTGCTGCCCGGCGACCAGCAGCACGACCGCGCCCGAGTGGCGCGACACGAGCGAGGCGAGCCCGAGCGTCGTCACGGCGCGTCCCGTGGCCTCGACGACCGCGTCCTCGGCGAAGTCGCCGGACCACCGCAGCACGACCACGTGGTGCGGGCGGCGCAGATCGTGCCCGATCGCCTCGGCACGGGTGTACACGCTCCCGTCGTCGGTCCCGGCGATGAGGTCGTCCACCAGGTCGCGGCGCAGCCGCAGCTCGGCCTCGGCCAGGCTGCGCTGGTGCGAGAGTTCCAGCGCCAGCACGGTCGAGCCGTACTCGAGAGCGAACACCTCGTGCGCGCCGGCGGTCCGCGCGGGGTCGATCAGGGCGAGCACGCCGAGCACCTCGTGCCGTGGCCGCACCAGCGAGATGAGCCGGTCCTTCACGCGGACCGCTTCGGGCAGGGTCGCGAGGTGCCGGAGCAGCTCGTCGCGCCGGCGCACGCCGACCTTGGGGTACGGGTCCGGCCGGTCGGGGCCGCCCCACGCGCGCAGGTTGCCGAACCGGTCCTCGATCGCCACCGGCAGCGCGGTCAGCTGGTGCAGCGCGTGCGCGATGCCCGGTTCGCCGGCACCGGACGCCGAGACGGTGGACAGCACGTCGTGCACCAGGGTCTGCTGCTTGAGCCGCTCCACCGACGTGGACAGCTGTTCGTTGAGCTCCCGCAGCTCCACCGACTGCCGCCGCTCCCGCATGAACGACGCGGAGTTGGTCAGCGCCGCGGCGGTCTGCTGGCAGAGCGAGCTGAGCAGGAAGAACTCGTCACGTGTGGGGGGTTGCTCGGCCCGGACCACGAGGTTGCCCGTCAGGCCGCCCAGCCCGCGCAGCGCGTAGCACCAGCGCCAGCGGCCGTCGGCCAGCTCGATCCGCCCGCTCTGCCCGTCGAGCTTGCCGACTTCCGCGCCGAGGTCGGGATGAGCCTCCTCGGCACCGTCCTGCGGGAGGACCGCGCCGCCCTCGTCGACGAGGTAGGCCGCATCGGTCGTGCAGCCGCTCAGCGACGGCACCGAGGTCGCGGCGAGCCGCATGATGTCCGCCGCGTCGCGGCCGTCGAACATCATCATCGAAATCGCGAAGACGCCGTAGAGGTTCGACAACTGGGCACGCCACCAGCTGTCCGTCGTGGCTTCGCGGCCGCGTGAGACCACGTCTTCCTCAGGCGTCATTCCGGCCTCCCCGGCACCGACCTGGTGTTTCGCACCCTACGCCGTCGCCATCTGATCTGCCGGGTCGACAACGCTTCCGGAAATTCGTCCTGCCGGACGCACGCGGGCCGTGAGCGCCTTTGCCACCGTGGAGCACATCGGACAGGCGCACCCCGTCGCCGCACGGCGGCGTGGCACGCAGGAAAGGCCTGCCCGCCAGGCAAACCAACGCACAATCGGTTCGGATCGGACACTCCCGACAGGACGGTCCGGCCGGAATGGGACCAGACCATGACCTTGCCGCGTTTCGATCATTTCCGTGATCGGGAACGCCTGAGCACGATGCCGGTGGCACCTGGCAGCTGATCATCACCACGATCGTGACATTTCTGCTCGTCGCGCTGCTGCAGAACACCCAAAACGCTCCGGCGACGCCATCCAGCTCGAGCGGCGAGGTACCCGGCCGGAACAAGGGTTTCCCACAACGACGAACGGTTCGCACGGGCGGGCAGGAGTATCCGCGGTGCGGCCGCGAGCGGAAAGGAGCAGGGGAATGCGACGACTGTTCGGTTTGTCCGCCGCACCGCACCGGGTGCGCGCGGCGTTCCGGCCCGGATTCACCGCGCCGGACGGTGAGCGCGCCGGTGCCCGGGATCGCTTCCACGACGGCTCGGTGAGCCGATCCGGCCGGGACAAACTCGCTCTGTCCGTCACCCGCGACGCCGGCGTGGTCCTGGCGACCGTGTCCGGCGAGATCGACCTCGCCACGGCACGCACCTTCACCCGGCACCTCGAATCGACGCTCGTCGGGCCACCGGCGGCGGTCATCGCCGATCTCAACCAGGTCGGCTTCCTCTCCTCCTCCGGACTCGCGGCCCTCCAGATCTTCGCCCACGCGGCAAACTCCGCGGGCGTCACGTTCTGCCTGGTCAGCGCCCAGCGCGCGGCGCTCCGGCACTTGCAGCTGACCGCCCTCGACCGTGAGATGACCATCAAGCCCACCGTCGCCGAGGCCCGCGCCTGGCTCGGCTGATCACGATCGGCCGCCCGCCGGCGGGCTACTCGTCAGGCAGGTCGCGATGTCGGCCGGTGGCCAGTACCGCCCAGACGATCTTGCCTCCGGACCAGCGTGGGCTGCTCCCCCACACCCGCGCCGCGTCGGCCACGATGCGCAGACCGAGCCCCGGTTGCCCGCCGCTGCTTTCCCGCAGCACCGCGGGCCGTCGGCTGTCGTCGGAGACGGCGACCGCCAGCATCCCCGGACGCAGTTCGAGAAGGATCTCCGGACGGGACGTGGTGTGCTGGATGACATTGGTGACCAGCTCCGTGGCGATCAGCGTGCCGTCGTAGACCAGCTTGGGCACGCCCCAGCGCTGCGCTCGTTCCCGGACGAACGCCCGAGCGACGGCGGGCGCGTCGTCGGAACGGGACAGGACACGCTGGGCGAACCGCCGGATCGGCACGGGCCGCCGCTCGGCGGCCTCGACGTCCGGGTGAACCGGCACGAACCGGTCGACACCGTGGTCGTGCAGCGCCCGCAGCTGAGCAGGCTGGTGGGTGACCAGCAGGAACGGGATGCCCGGCCAGTCCCCGATGCGCCGCGCGACCAGCGGGAACACCGCCGCGGGTGAGTATTCGTTCAGCGCGAGACCGGTGATGTCGGCGATCAGGCACGGCGGGGTGTCGGCGGCGACCTTCAGCAGCCCGTCGCGGAGGAAGGCGTATCCGGAAAGGTCGAGTTCCCCGGTCACGGTGACGAGGGTGCTCGCGAGCCGAGGGGTCAGCTCGATCGTGATTCCGACGGGCACAGCGGCCCGTCACGACCTTCTTCGGCGCGCAGCCGGCGGAGCACGGGTACCACGATGACGCGACCTGCCTGGTGACTTCACCCGCCGAACGTAACCTCGGCGGCCCGCCGGTGGTACCGCGCAACGGTCAGTCTTCCGGTGCGCCGCGGCCGGGCCCACTCGACCGGGGTGCCGGAACCGAGATCGTCAGCCGGGCGACCGCAGGGGAACGACCGTGTCCAAACCCAGGACCAGCAGCTTCTGCCGGACGTGCGGCGAGGCCACGACCTGCAGCGCCCGGCCGTCGGCGGCACACCGCTCGACGAGATCCAGCAACGGGACCACCGCTTCCAGGGTCAAGTAGGTCACCGCGGAAAGGTCGAGCAGGACGGCTGCGCCGGGCGGCGCAACCGACGCCGGCGCGAAGGCCTGTTCGGCGATTTCGGTGCCTGCCAGCTCGGGTGGGGCTCGTAACGTGAGCACCTCGGGAGTGGTGGGAGCGGGTGTCGCGGCGCCTGATTCGTCCTGCGGTTCGGCGACCGTGCCCATCTGCCCTCTTCCCTTCCGCCGGGTGCCCGCTCAGCCGGGGATGGCGGATACGCCGGCCTGCAGGGTCCTGAACTGTTCTGCCCACACCCTGGCCGGGGATTCGGCGCCGGACACCACCCGGATTGCTGCCCGAACCCGACGCTCACCACTCGCGCTATGGCCGGAAGGCACCGTTGGCCGGCCCCTCCGCCACGCCGACGACGACCGGCCGGTCCTCGCGCCGCGGTACGGGAACGGTCCAGGTCAGGCGGGTGCTGCCGTCCGTGCCGGTGCTGCGCCCGAGCGTGCCCGTACCGCACCGGCGCCGGCTCGAGGCCGGCGTGGCCGCAGCAGCCGGCTTGCCGCCGTTGTCGACGACATCGACGGTGAGCAGCTCCGACAGGATGCTGATCTGGATCTCGACCGCGGTGGCGTCGGCCTGCCGGGTGATCACGGACAACGCGTCCTCCACGATCGCCACCGCGTCGTCGATGATGCTCAGCGGGACCGCCGCGAGGCTCCCGACGAAGCTGGTCTCCACGTCGAACCCGAGCACCGACCCCGCGGTGTCGATCACCGTCAGGAGCCGCTCGCGCAGGTTCTCCGTCCCGTACGAGCGGGGATCGAGGTCGTAGACGGTGGCCTGGATGCGCCCGATCGTGTCGTCGAGGACAGCGATGTAGGACGTGAGCCGGTCGCGCACCGCCGGGCGGGTACTCGCACTGGCCAGGCCCTGCAGGCCGGTCGCGACGGCGTGGAGTTTCCCGCTCACGTGCTCGTTGAGCGAGGACCCGATCCGGTCGTGTTCGTCGACGATGCGCACGGCCTGCTGGTCGGCGCGGGCGCGCTGGAGCTCGATCGCGACCCCGGCGTGGCTGGCGAACCCGGCGAGATGCCCCATGTCCGCTTCGGTGAAACCACGCCGCCCGGCCAGCCGCCCCACGCTCAGCGCGCCCATGACCCGCTCCCCGGCGGACAACGGGACCACGACGACCGAGCCGAGCCGCACGGGAAGCTCGGCGAAGCCGGCGGCGGAGTAGTCGTCGGTCAGGCGGGGGATCCCGGACCGCACGACCTGCCCGGCGAGACTGCCATCCAGATCTGCCACGGTGCCGAGCACGTGCTCGGCCAGCACCCCGATCGCCGCGGTGACCTCCAGCCGTCCGGCGTCGGTGACCAGGACCAGCGTCGCGAAGTCGGCGGACGCGCCGTCCTGGGCATGACGCAGCACCAGGTCGAGCGGGTGGTCGTCGTCACCGGCGAAGAGCCGTTGGGTGATTTCCGTGGAGGCCGTCAGCCACGTGCGGCGTCGTTCGGATTCGTCGAACCGGCGCGCGTTGTCGATCGCCACGCCCGCCGTCGCCGCCAGCGCCACCGCCAGCTGCTCGTCTTCGGCGCTGAACTCCCCGTTCACACTGCCGGTGAGGTAGAGGTTGCCGAAGATCCGATCGCGGATCCGGACCGGCACCCCGAGGAAACTGTCCATCGGCGGGTGGTTCGGCGGGAACCCCGCCGCGTCGGGATGGCTGTTCAGATCGGTCAGCCGGATCGGCTCCGGCCGGCGGGTCAGCAGCCCCAGGATCCCGCGGCCCCGCGGCAGGTCACCGATGCGCTCGATCAGCTCGGCGTCCATCCCGGTGTGGACGAACTCGTCCAGCAGCCCGTGCTCACCGATCACACCCAGCGCCGCATAGCGGGACTCGACCAGCTCCCTGGCCGCGGTCACGATGTGCTGCAGCACCACCTGCAGGCTCAGATCACTGGCGACCATGGCGTGGGCGCGCAGCAACGCCCGCAGCCGCCCCTGGGTCGCCAGCACGTCCTGCGCGCGGGCCGCGACGTCGCCGAGGAGCTTCTCCAGCTCCATCCGCGGCAGATCCGGGAAGGGCAGCGCCAGCGGCCCGAAATCGTCCAGCCGCTGACCATTCTGCACACCAGAAGCGGGGATCTTGCCCATGTCCTGCTCGCATCCGTCGACCGATCTCGCGTCAGCGGGGTCCGGACCGACGTCATCAGCACCAAGCGGGGCCGGATCGACCGGCCACCTCTTCAACCTACGCCGTTGTGCCGGGCGAGGGAATGCGACTGTGACGTCGGCGTTTGCCGGGTCCGGTCGGCCAGCGGGATCATCGCCGGCGATCCGGGGAGCACGGCCGGCCGGCCGGCAGCACCGCTTGTGTCCACTTCGGACGGAAAAGACCGGCTGAACCCAGCGGCCTCGGGCCCGGTGGTGCCGACAGCACGTTCTTCTCCGCCGCCACGGGCCCGGTTCGCCGCGCGGCAAGAACCATAGGTCCTGTGATCAAGGGACCGAAGTCCCCGGAAAACCGCCGCCGGCGGGGATACACTCGTCGGGACGTTCCGCTGATCCTGGCGCCCGAGACCCCGGTGCGGTTTTCCGTTGCCCTCTCGGCGTGCCGCGTGCCGGCCGCCTATCGGATTCACTCCCGAAGGCCGAGGCGAGCCGATGCTCCCACGTACCGCGCGGACCGCGCTGCTCGTCTTCTGCTTCGTGTTCGGTGCGATCGGGGTGGCGACGTCGCCGGTGGCGGCGTTGATCTGCTGGTGCCTGCTGGGGCTGGTGGTCGGCGTCTGCGGGTGGCTCGGCGCCGACGCGCTGCACACCACGATGCGCAGCGGCTGGGCCCGTTCCGACCTGCGGTGCGGAGCGGTGGCCGCCGGCGCCGCCGTCACGATCTGCCTCACGATCGAGGGGCTCGTAGCGGTACTCGGCGTGGCCGCGGCAGCCGCCGTGGTGGTCGGCGTCGTGGTTACGGGGGCGTACTGGCGGATCCGGCTCGCGTCAGCCGCTCGCCGGGCACCCGCTCGAACGATCCGGCGGTCCGCCTCGGCACCGGCGCCGCGGCCACCTGCCGCGAGCATGTCCACCGCGGAGTTGTGCGCGGCTTGGCGGCGGAGCTACGTCGAGCTGCAGAAGGCCGACGAGGCCGCCGCACGGCACGACGTGGTGGCGCGGCGGCAGGAGTACCTCGACGAGCTCGAACACCGCAATCGCGACGGCTTCGCCCGCTGGCTGGCCAGCGGTGCCCGCGCGGGCGGGGACCCACAGCGTTACCTGACCGCCGGCGGCTGAGCCCCCGGTCCGGTCCCTTCGTCCCGCGGACTGTGGACCTAAGACCCCTCGCATCGCCGCGACCGGCGTGGATGCTCGACGCAGGATCACGACCGGCAGATCGGACGATCGATGGCAGCGCAGGAACCCGCCGAAGAGTCCACATCGGACCCGTCCCGGGGCAAGGAGTTCGTCAACCGGTTCGGCCTGCCGACCGCGACGGCGCTGGTGGTCGGTTCGGTCATCGGCACGGGCGTGTTCGCCCTGCCGTCGTCACTGGCCCCCTACGGCCTGTCGAGCCTGCTGGCCTTCGTCCTGGTCACGCTCGGCGCGCTGGCCCTGGCGCTGGTGTTCGGGTGGCTCAACAAACGAGTGCCGGGCTCGGGCGGGCCGTACTTGTACGCCCGCGACGCCTTCGGCGACTTCGGCGGGTTCGTCACCGCTTGGTCGTACTGGCTGACCGCGTGGGTGGGCAACGCCGGCATCGCGGTCGCCTGGGTCGGCTACGTGGAGGTGTTCGTCAACAAGGGCCACAACCCGTGGTGGTCCATCGCCATCGCCCTGGTCGGGCTCTGGCTGCCGGCCGCCGTCAACATCTCCGGGGTCCGCAACCTCGCGTGGTTCCAGATCGTCACCACGGTCCTCAAGTTCGTGCCGCTGGTGTTCATGGCGACCATCGGGCTGTTCTTCGTCAAGACGAGCAACCTCGGTGCGTTCAACCCCAGCGGCCTGTCCTGGGTGGGCGCCCTCTCCGCGGCCGCCGCGATCGCCTTGTTCAGCTACATCGGCCTCGAGACCGCCTCGGTGGCCGCCGGGCGCGTCCGTAACCCGCAGCGCAACGTGTCCCGGGCCACCGTCCTCGGGACCCTGGTCTGCGCCCTCGTCTACGTCCTGGGAACCTTCACCGTCTTCGGCACGGTCGGCCACCAGACCCTGGTGGATTCGACGTCGCCGTTCTCCGATTCGGCCACGGCCATCTTCGGGGCGAGCTGGGCCGGGCAGGCCATGGCCGTGGTGGCGATCGTCTCCGGGCTCGGCTGCCTCAACGGCTGGACGCTGATCTGCGCCGAGATGCCGATGGCCGCGGCGCGCGACCGGTTGTTCCCGACGCAGTTCGCCAAGCTGAGCAAGAAGGAGATCCCGGTGTTCGGCATCGTGGTCGCCACCGTGCTGGCGTCGGTGCTCACCGCGTTCGGCTACTGGAGCTTCGAGGCCGTGTTCACCAACGTGGTGCTGCTGGGGGTGTTCACCGCGGTGATCCCCTACCTGTACTCCGCCGCCGCGCACCTGTACTGGCTCATCGTCCAGGGCCGCGCGCTGAACTGGCCACACCTGGTCCGCGACCTGGCCGTCACGGCCTTCGCGCTGGTCTTCACCTTCTGGGCCCTGGCCGGCAGCGGCTACCAGGCCGTGTACTACGGCGTGTTCGTGTTCTTCCTCGGCATCCCCGTCTACGTCTGGATGAAGTCCCAGCGGAAGGAATACGGCGAAGCACCCGTGCCTCCCATCCGGTACCCCGCCGACAGCCCCTACTTCCTCACCCCGGAGCAGCCGTGAACTTCGCCGTGCATTCGGAGGTCGGCCGGCTCAACCAGGCCATCGTGCACCGACCCGGACTCGAGCTCACCCGCCTCACCCCGCGCAACATCGGCGAACTGCTCTTCGACGACGTCCTGTGGGCCAAACAGGCGAAGCAGGAACACGACGCGTTCGCCGAAGCCCTGCGCGACAAGGGCGTCCGCGTCCACTACTACGGGCAGCTGCTGGCGGAAACCCTCGCGCTGCCCGAGGGCCGGGCTTTCGTGCTGGACCGGGTGTGCACACCCGAGATCCTCGGGCCCGCACTGGTCGCACCGCTGCGCCGGCTGTTCGACGACCTCGACGGGGCCGGCCTCGCCGAGTACCTCGTGGGCGGCGTGCTCAAGGCCGACCTCCGGCCGCTGCGGACGCACAGCCTGCGCTGGGACACCCTGGCCGCCGACGACTTCGTGCTCCCGCCGCTGCCGAACCATCTGTTCCAGCGCGACGACTCCTGCTGGGTGTACGGCGGGGTGTCGGTCAACCCGATGGCGAAACCCGCACGGCAACGCGAATCCCTGCACACCCGCGCCATCTACCGCCACCACCCGATGTTCGCCGGGGCCGGGTTCCTCACCTACTACGGCGACGACGACGTCAGCCACCAGCCCGCCACGATCGAAGGCGGCGACGTGCACGTCCTCGGCGACGGCGCCGTGCTCATCGGCATGGGCGAGCGCACCACGCCCATGGCTGTGGAGATCCTCGCCCGGGCGTTGTTCTCGACCGGCCAGGCCCACACCGTCGTCGCCGTGGAACTCCCCCGGTCCCACGCGACGATGCACCTGGACACGGTGATGAGCATGGTCGACCGCGCCACGTTCGTCGTCTACCCCTACTTCGACCGCGCCGCGCGCAGCTGGACCGTCACCGCCGGCGGAGAACCCGGCACCTTGAGCGTGCGCGCGAACCACGACCTCTGGCACACCCTCGCCGAGCTCCTGAAGGTCCCCGAGGTCACCCTGCTCAGCACCGACGAGGACATCCGGGCCGCCGAGCGCGAGCAGTGGGACGACGGCACGAACTACCTGGCCGTCGCCCCGGGGATCGTGCTGGGCTACGAACGCAACGTCGCCACCAACACCATGCTGCGCAAGCACGGCATCGAGGTCGTGACCATCGCCGGGAGCGAGCTGGGCCGCGGCCGCGGCGGCCCGCGCTGCATGACCTGCCCGATCGACCGCGACCCGAGCTGAACGGAACCCGGAATGGCCTTCAACCTGCGCAACCGCAGCTACCTCACCGAGCTGGACTTCACCCGCGACGAGCTCGTCTTCCTGCTGGACATGGCGGGCCGGCTCAAGGCCGCCGCCTACGCCGGAACCAAGCAGCAGCGGCTGGCGGGCAAGCACCTGGCGCTCATCTTCGAGAAGGCGTCCACGCGCACCCGCTGCGCGTTCGAAGTCGCCGCGGCCGACGAAGGCGCCACCACGACCTACCTGGGCCCCCAGGACACCCACCTGGGCCACAAGGAGTCCGCCCGCGACACCGCCCGCGTGCTCGGCCGGATGTACGACGGGATCGAGTACCGCGGCCACGACCAGCGCACCGTCGAGCAGCTCGCGCGGTTCGCCGGGGTGCCCGTCTACAATGGACTCACTGACACCTGTCATCCGACCCAGTCGCTGTGCGACGTGTTCACCATGCGGGAGAACAGCGGCAAACCCGTGCGGGACATCGCGTTCTGCTACCTCGGCGACACCCGGAACAACGTCGCGAACTCCCTGCTCGCGATGGGCGCGCAGCTCGGCATGGACGTCCGGCTGGCCGGACCGCGGGCGCTGCACCCCGACGAGGAGCACCTGGCGGCCTGCCGGCGGGTGGGCGCGGCCAGTGGTGCCCGGATCACCGTCACCGACGACCTCGACGCGGCCGTCGCGGGCGCGGACTTCCTCTACACCGACGTCTGGGTGTCCATGGGCGAACCCGCGGGAACGTGGCACGAGCGGGTCGAGCTGCTGGCGCCCTACCAGGTCACGGCGAAGACGCTGGCGGCCAGCGGCAATCCCGGCGTCCGGTTCCTGCACTGCCTGCCGGCCCTGCACGACCGCGACACCGAGGTCGGCGCCGAAGCCTTCCGGGAATTCGGTCTCGACGGCGTCGAGGTCACCGACGAGGTCTTCGAGTCACCGGCGTCGCTGGTGTTCGAGCAGGCGGAGAACCGGATGCACACCATCAAGGCGATCCTGGTCGCCACCCTGGGCGGCTGAGCCGTGCGGATCCTGGTCGCCTTGGGCGGCAACGCCCTGCTGCGCCGCGGCGAACGGCCGGACGCGGACCTGCAGCAGGTCAACGTGCTCGCCGCCGCCGAGGCGATCGCGGAACTGGCCGCCGAGCACGAGGTCGTGCTCACCCACGGCAACGGCCCCCAGGTCGGGATGCTCGCGCTGGAAAGCGCCGCGGACCCGGCCCTGACCCGCCCGTACCCGCTCGACGTCCTCGGCGCCCAGACCCAGGGCATGATCGGCTATCTGCTCGGCCAGGCCCTGCAGAACGTCGTGCCCGGCCGGCAGGTCGCCACGCTGCTGACGCAGACGCTCGTCTCCGTGGCCGATCCCGCGTTCGCCGACCCCGTCAAGTTCGTCGGCCCGGTCTACACCGGGGAGCAGGCGGCCTCGCTCGCCGCCGAACGCGGCTGGACCGTGCGCGAGGACGGCCCGGCGTGGCGCCGGGTCGTCCCGTCGCCCCGCCCGCAGCGCGTCGTGGAAACCCGGGTGATCCGCGCGCTCGTCGGGTCCGGGACGATCGTGGTCTGCGCCGGCGGGGGTGGCGTTCCCGTGGTGCGCGACGAACACACCGGGCGGCTGCGGGGCGTCGAAGCCGTCGTCGACAAGGACCAGACGGCGGCGCTGCTCGCCGAAGCCCTCGACGCCGACGCCCTGCTGCTGCTCACCGACGTGCCCGCGGTCGTCGACCACTACGGCACCCCGCAGGCCACGCCGATCCACCACACCACACCGGCGCAGCTGCGCTTCCGGACCTTCCCGGCCGGTTCGATGGGGCCCAAGGTCGACGCCGCCTGCCGCTTCGTCGAACTCACCGGCACCATCGCCGCCATCGGCGCACTCGACTCACCCGCCGCGATGCTGCGCGGCACCGAAGGCACCGTCATCACCCCGGACGGCAAGCCGTGAATAGCGCACAGCCCCTCGGAAAAGGAGACCTGTCATGCGGTTGGGAGTAGCGGGTGCGCTCGTCGGTGGCGGGTACCGCAAAGGCGACGTCGAGCTGGACCGGGAAACCGGGCGGGTGAGCGCGGTCGGGGTCGCGGCCCCGGGCTCCGGGCTGGCCGTGCCCGGCCTGATCGACCTGCAGGTCAACGGGTTCGCCGGGGTGGACTTCCTCACCGCGGACGTCGAGGGCTACCGGCACGCCGGTGCCGAGCTCGCCCGCACCGGCGTGGTGGCCTACCAGCCCACCTTGATCACCAGCGACCCCGAGCAGACCGTCGCCGCGATCGCGATCGCGGACAAAGCCCGATCGTGCCCGGGTGGCGCCCGGATCCTCGGTGTCCACCTGGAAGGGCCGTTCCTCTCGCCGCGGCGGGCCGGCACCCACCCGGCGGAGCTGCTGCGCACCCCGGACGTCGAGCTGACCAAGCGGCTCCTGGCGGCCGGGCCCGTCACCCAGGTGACGCTGGCGCCCGAACTGCCCGGTGCGCCGGAGCTGGTCTCCTTCCTGGTGCGCCGCGGAGTCCGCGTGTCCTGCGGGCACAGCGACGCGACGGCGGCCGAGGCCGACGCCGCGTTCGACCGCGGTGCCCGCCTGGTCACCCACCTCTTCGACGCCATGCGGCCGTTCACCCACCGCGACCCGGGCATCGTGGGCGCGGCACTGACCCGCGACGACGTCGCCGTCGGGGTGATCGCCGATCCCAGCCACCTCTCCCCCGAAGCGATCCGCCTCGCCTTCCGCGCCGCCCGCGGCCGGGTCGTCCTCGTCACCGACGACCTGGCCGCCGGCGGCTGCCCGGACGGGACCTACCGCATGGGCGCCGTCGAATTCACCGTCACCGGCGGTATCGCCCGCCGCGGGGACGGCACCCTGGCGGGCACGACGATCACCCTCATCGAGGCGATCCGCAACGCCTGCGCCGCGGGGATCGGCTGGGAAACCGCGGTCAACGCGGCGACAAGGACGCCAGCGGGCCTCCTGCCCGGCGAGGACGTCGGCCTCCTGCGGCCCGGCGACCGGGCCGACGTGCTCGTCCTCGACGACTCGCTGACCGTCCGTGACGTCCTGCACCATGCCGGCTCCGCCGACCGCTGACCCCACCACGGCCCCGGCCCCGGCGACGCCGGGGCTCGGACAGACGAGGACCCCGTGCCGCTCGCGGACGCGCGGGTCTCGACCTTGCCGAACACCCCGGTGACGCCCTCGCCGAAGATCTGCTCGCCGGCGCGCGTGCTCGGCGGCCGTGGCCCTGTCCCCGTCCGGTTCGCCGAGCCGCCGAGGGGCGCGGGTCTGCAGGTGCCGGTCGCCGGTCACCGTCACAGCGAGGCTGGACCGCGCCCACAAATTCCACTGTGGACAGACGAGAGCGCGGTAACGCTCGTCGCGCTCGGCGAGCGTGGTTCGCGCCGTCGCCGCCCTGGTGATCGGTCAAGCCCTCGAGGAGTCACCGGGTCACGCCGCGAGTTCCGTGACGCTCATCGGCCCGATGTGAACCATTGGCACGCAAAACGTCGCTGACCTGCGGTTACTCCACGGCGAGCACGTGGCCGGCTGAACAAGTTCGAACGTTCACTTCACGCGTGGAAAGTGGCCACCCCGCGATTAGCGTCCTCGGGTACCGGCGATCGCAGGATCCGCGTCCGGCAATCTCTTCGCCCACGAAGTGGAGGAACGGTGTCAAAAACCCTGCCCACCTTCCGAGCCGTCGCTCTCGCGGCGTGTCTCGCCACGGTCGCCGCTTCGGTGGCGACCGGGACCGCCGCCGGCGCCCCACCACCGCTGGTCCCGCTCGCCCCGCACGGCGCTTCCCTACCGGCCGGCGCCCACCGCGACGGCGCGCTGCCGGACGCCCAGGCCCTGCACGTCGCGGTGGCCCTGCGGCCACACGACCAAGCCGGTCTCGACCGGTTCGTGGCGGCGGTCGACGATCCGCGGTCCCCCGCCTACCGGCACTTCCTGAACTCGGCGGAGTACAACGAGCGGTTCGCGCCACGCCAGTCCGATGTGGACGGTGTGACGAACTACCTGCGCGCCCAGGGTCTCCACGTGGACGGCGTGTCCGGCAACCGGCAGGTCGTCGACGCGTCCGGCTCGGCGGATGTCGTGCGCCAGGCGTTCAACACCCGGCTGAGCAGCTACACCGGTACCGACGGGAAGCGCTTCTACGCCAACGACAGCGCACCGGAGGTACCCGCCGACATCGCCGCCACCGTGCGCGGGGTGGCCGGTCTCACCAACCGGGAGGTCGCCCACCGCGCGTCGGCGCCCGGCGGGCCCAGCGGCCCGGCCGGCGGCTACACGCCCGCCCAGTTCCGCACCGCCTACACGATGAAGAACCTGTCCGCGTCCTACATCGGGTCCGGGCAGACCGTCGGGCTCATCGAGTTCGACGCGTTCAAGCAGTCGGACGTCAACGCCTGGACCAGCTACTTCAGCCAGCCCTCGGTCACCCCGCGCGTGGTCCCGGTCGACGGTGGGGTGTCCAGCCCCGGCGGCAACCAGCTCGAGGTGACACTGGACGTCGAGGCCGTCGCGGCGACCGCTCCGGGCGCCGCCCAGGTGGTCTACGAGGCACCCAACACCGACAACGCGTGGGTCGACGAGATGGCCAAGATCGCCTCCGACAACGCGATCACCGTGCTGTCGGGGTCGTGGCTGCTCGGGGAGAAGTGCGAGTCCGACCCGATCGCCGCCTCGCACGACTCCTACACCCAGCTCGCCGCGCAGGGTGTGACGATGCTGTCCGCCTCCGGCGACTGGGGCGCCACCGGCTGTGGTTACAACGGCGACAACTCGACCGTCCAGGCCGACTACCCACCGTCGGACCCGCTGTTCACCGGGGTCGGCGGCACCCAGCTGCGCACCGCCGACAGCGCGGGCACCTACACCTCCGAGTCCTGCTGGAACCAGGGCGGCACCGGCAACACCCGCTCCGGCGGCGCCTACTCGGCGATCTACGACCGCCCGGAGTGGCAGACCGGGAGCAACGCCCACCGCTCGGTGCCCGACGTCGCGATGGACGCCGACTACGGCGCCGGTGCCCTGTCGGTCTACATGAACGGCGGCTGGCAGGACGTGGGCGGCACCAGCCTGTCCTCTCCCCTGTGGGCCGGCTACATCGCCATGGTCAACCAGAAGGCCAAGGCGGGCGGCAAGGCCAACCTCGGCGGCATCAACCCGGCGCTGTACTCGATCGCCAAGGGCGGCTCCTACTCCTCGAACTTCCACGACGTCACCTCCGGCAGCAACGGCACCTACTCGGCGGGCACCGGCTACGACCTGTGCACCGGCTGGGGTTCCATGCAGGGTGACACCCTGGCCGACTCGCTGATCGGCGGCACGACACCGCCGGCCGCCAACGACTTCTCGATGGCGGCGAACCCGGCATCGGTCGGCGTCGACCCGGGCAAGTCCGCGACCACGACGGTCTCCACCACGGTCACCAAGGGCAGCACCCAGACCGTGGCGCTGTCGGCCAGTGGTCTGCCGGCCGGCGTGACCGCGACGTTCGACCCGGCCTCGGTGACCGCGGGCCAGGCCTCGACGCTCACCCTGACCGCGTCGTCGTCGGCATCGCCGGGACAGACCACCGTCACGGTGACCGGCCAAGGCTCCGACGCCACCCACACCGCGACGGTGTCGTTGACGGTCAACAGCTCCGGACAGGGGGACTTCTCCCTCGCGGTCACCCCGGGTTCCGGGTCCGTGGCGGCCGGGCAGTCCACGTCGGCCACCGTTTCGACGGCCGCGGCGGTGACCGGTCAGGGCGCGAGCCCGAGCGTGATCAACGGTTCGCCGACGACGGTGGCCAAGTACCCGTTCATCATCTCCCAGCACCGCACCGGCGGGGTGCGCCCGCAGGAGCAGTCCTGCACCGGCAGCGTGGTGGCCAAGCGGGCCGTGCTGATCGCGGCACACTGCAAGTTCGCCCAGGGCGACCCGAAGTACCTGATCTACGGGCGTGACGACCTGGCCGACACGAGCAAGGGCACCCGGATCGAGATCGCGGAGTACCGGATCCACCCGGACTACACCCCGCAGAGCGACGAGGGTTTCCGCAACGGCAACGACGTGGCGATCATCTTCACCAAGACCGACATCCCGGTTCCCGCCGGCATGACCTACCCGGCGATCGCGTCGTCCGCCGACACGCTCCCGCTGGGGACCCAGGGCACCGCGATCGGGTACGGCAAGACCGACGCCAACGACGCGAACAAGAACACCAAGCTGCGCGAGGTCGTGCTGCCCACCGTCGACGGCCAGAACTGCAAGACCATCGACTCGTCGATCTTCAACCCGGACTACATGTTCTGCGACGGGTACGGCGACGGCAGCAAGGGTCTGTGCCAGGGCGACTCGGGTGGTCCGTACTACTCCAACGGCAAGATCTACGGCGTGTTCTCCTGGCTGCGGACCGACTGCGCGTCCTACAACGCGCACGGCAAGCTGTGGGGCTCGATGGGCGACTGGGCCAACGCGCAGATCGGCAGCACCCCGCCGCCGGGCGGCGGCGACATCGCCCTGTCGGCCGGTGGGCTGCCGGCCGGGGCGACGGCGACGTTCGCCCCGGCCTCGGTCAACGCGGGCGGTTCGTCGAAGCTGACCATCGCGACCAGCGCGTCGACCCCCGCCGGGACCTACGCGGTGACCATCACCGGCAAGAACGCGACCGCTGGTCACGACACCACGTTCACGCTGACCGTGACCAAGGGCAGCAGCGGACCGGTGACCGTGAAGGACCCGGGGTTCCAGTTCACGCAGCACGGCCAGCGGGTCGACCTGCACCTGTCGGCGAGCGGCGGTACCGGCAGCTACCGGTGGTCGGCGACCGGCCTGCCGCCCGGTCTGTCCCTCGACGCCGGCACCGGGTCGATCAGTGGCACGGCGGGCAACGTCAACCAGATATTCCCGGTAACCGTGACCGCGACCGATACCGCGGGAACCAGCGGGCGTGACCAGTTCTCCTGGTACGTCTACTGATCCTGGGGAGAGGGACGGGCCGGTGACTCCCGCCGGGGGTCACCGGTCAGTCCCATTCCCAGCTCAGGCCGACGATCCCCGGCCGCACGTCCTCGACCACGAGGTGCACGGTGTTGGACGTGCCGATCCACAGTGGACGACCCAGCCGGGGTGCCGCGGCCGGAGTGCGCTGCCGGTAGGGCACGCAGTGCCCGGGCGCCGATCCGGCGAACCCGACCTGGAGCACCAGTTCCCGGGCCGGGCGGGTGAACCTGCGGTGGTAGTAGGTGAGTTCCGGCCCCGGGGGAAACCGCCAGGTGAAGTCCAGGACCGTGCGTTCGTACGCGGCCAGCCGCTGATCCAGCACCAGCTCACACACGGTGGCCCCAGCTGTCTGGTCACGGCGGATCCGACCGGGGCGGCAGAAGTGCGGATCCACCAGTTGTGGCAGTTCCGACTCCTCGACCCACTGGTAGATGAGGCAGCGGTCCACGTGATCACGCTGTGCTTCCACCACCATCCGGGTCCGCACCTCGGCAAGCCGCCGATCGGCGTCCACCAGGACGTGCTCGTGGATGGTGAGGTAGCGCAACCGGTCGTCGACCGGTGCGGTCAACGAGGTCAACAGCGGATCGTGGGTGGGCCACATCCGTTCGCGGGCGATCGATCCCGGTTCCGCGGCCTGGCCCCGCGGACGCGGTGGGCCGAGCAGGGACACCAGCGTGGACTCCGGGAGCCCGAACACGTCCTCCAGCGCTCGCACCGCTCGCAGTGACTCGTCACGTTCCGGTCGGCTGCGCCCGTTGCGCCAGTAGCTCAACGCCGCCCTGCTGATGTGCGCGCCCCGGGCCGCGAGCTGGTGCTGCAGGCGTTTCAGGCTCAGCCCGTGGGTGTTCAGGCAGTGGTCGAGCACCTGGGCGAAGGTGCCGTGGCGAAGCAACCTGCGCAGTTCGCGATCCGAGGGAAGGACGGCGGGAAGGCGATCGGCGGACACGGGCCTCCTCGGGAACGGCGTCGCTCCACTATCGCCACCCGTCCGGGCTCAGGCAAGTACGACCTTCGGGCGGGCGACTTTCTGCGCTTCATGATGTCCAGACGCAGCGGCGCGTCGACGTGATGACCGCCCGAGCCGTTCGGGGCAGGTCGGGTCGCCCGAGCTGACCCCCTCATTGTTCAGTCATTCCCGCCGTCAGCGAGCCCCTCGCCGCCCGGCGAGCCGGGAGCAGCGCGGCCAGGGGGGCCGCCAGCACCGCCGCCGCCAGCAACACCCCGAGGCGCCCCCACGGCAGCGCGAACAGCACCGGCTCGCCCGGCGTCGACGCCACCCGCGTCATCAGCCACGCCGAGCCGACACCGAGAGCCAGACCGCACACCGCGCCGAGCAGGGCGACGAACACCGACTCCGCGGCGATCGTGGCGCCGAGCCCGGCGCGGGTCAGGCCGAGCGCGCGCACCAGCGCCGACTCCCGCGTCCGTTCCAGGACCGACAGCGACAGCGTGTTCGCGATGCCGGCGAACGCGATCAGCACCGCCAGCGCGGTCAGCGCCCACAGCAGGTCCAACGTGCCCCGCAGCGGCGCCGACAACTGGTCCCCGACCTCGGCGACGCTGTCCAGCCGGGCCAGCGGTGCCCCGGCGAGGGCCTGCTCCAGGGCCGGGCGGACCCGGTCCCCGCTCACGCCGGGGTCGAGACGCACCAGGACGCTGTCGTCGTAGCCGCGGTCGCCGAGCGCGATCGCGGCCTGCTGGCCGAGGTCGACCAGGGCGAGTCCCAGGTCGGCACCCGGGGCGTCGACGGCGTCGTAGACCGCGACGACACGCAACGGAACTGGCCGGTCCCTCGGCCCGGCCTGGAGGCGGTCGCCGACCGCGAGGCCGGTCTGCGCGGCGAGTTCCTTGCTCACCGCCAGCTCCCCCGGCCCGAGGCGGTCGAGCCGCCCGGACACCACCACCGGCCGCAGCAGGCTGCCGAGCACGTCGCCACGGACGGCCGCCATCGCGTAGGCACCGTAGGGCCCCAAGCCGCCGGAGAACGAGTGCCGGGGCACGGCGACCGCGACACCCGGCACCCCCGCGAGGGTGCCGGCGAGGGTCGTGGGCAACGGCCGGGTCGCGGCCACCGACGTCACGACGAAGTCCGCCCGCACCTGTTCGGCCAGGCCCTGGCCACGACCTGCTTCGACGCCCGCGGCCATCGTGGTCACGAGAGCCACGACGGCGAGCCCGATGGTGAGCGCGGCGGCGCTGGCGGCGGTCCGCTTCGGGTTGCGGTCCGCGTTCAGCGCGGCCAGCCGTGCCGGGTGGCCGAGCAGCGGGGTCCCCACCACGCCCAGCAGCCGGACGACCGGTCCGGCCAGCAGCGGCCCGGCCGCCAGCAGCGCGGCGAGGCACGCGGCCATCGCCGTCACCGCGAGCGCGGCGCCGGACTCCGCCTCGACGTTCAGCGCGGCCACGGCCGCCGCGATGCCGGCCGCCAGCAGCATGGCCGCCAGCACCGCTCGCGGCCACCTCGGACGAGCGGAACGGCCTTCGAGCGGGGTCCGCAGGGCTTCGACCGGGACGACGCGGGTCGCGGCCCAGGCCGGGAGGGCCGCGGCGACGGTCGTCACCAGGACCCCGACCGCGAGCGCCGCCACGACCGTCCGGCCGGCCAGCGGAAGGGAGACCTCCTCCCCGGTGATCCCCTGCAGGACGGCCGCGATGCCGAGTCCGCCGAACAACCCGGCCACCGACGCGACCGCGCCCACCACCACCGCTTCCGCCAGCACCCCCGCGAAGACCTGCCGCTTCCCCGCACCGATGCAGCGCAGCAACGCCAGCTCCCGCGCCCGCTGCGCGACGAGGATGGTGAAGGAGTTGGTGATCACCATCGCGGCCACGATCATCGCGAGCACCGCGAACGCCGTGAAGAACTTCGTCAGCCCCGTCGAATCCGGCGCGGTCTCGCGCAGCAACCGCGCCGCGGCCTCCCGCCCGGTCAGCACCTCGACACCCTGGCCACCGACGGCCTGCGTCAGGTCGGCCACCAGCTGTGGCGCGCCGGGCGCCGCCCGGACGACGATCTCGCCGATCGACGTCCCGGGCGACAGCTCGCGCAGCGCCGCGGGCAGCAGCACCAGCGGAGCCCCGCCAAGACCGGAGCCCACCGGTCGGCTGAAGGTGCCGACGAGGGTGAACGTGCGCGGGCGGTCGTCCTCGCCGAAGACGGTCACGGGCCGGCCGAGCGTCCGGCCCGCGGCGGCGGTCCGGTCCATCGCGATTTCGCCGGTGGTGCGCGGGAACCGTCCGTCGGCGAGGTCGAACGGTCGCAGCCCCGGATCCGTGGCAAGCGCGGTGACGGCCGAATCCCGGGGACGGCCGGTGGTGTCGCGCACCGGCGCGCTCGCGGTGACGCGGCCCTCCGCCGCGGCGACGCCGGGCACGGCGCGGACCTTCGCCAACGTCGTCTCGTCGAGCACAGCGCCCCGGCGGGTGGCGCCGATCGACGCGTCCACCCCGCGCGTCTCGAACGCGACCCCGGCGCGCAGCCGGGCGCCGACGGCGTCGGACAGGACGAACGCGCCGGCGACGAACGCCACGCCGAGCGCGATGGCGAGCGCCGAGAGCAGCAGCCGCAGGGGCCGGGCCCGGAGCCCGGCCAGGACGGTCCGCAGCATCACGCCCCCAGACCGGCGAGCGCCGAGAGCACGGTCTCGGCGGTCGGACGGGCGAGGTGCGCGGCGACCCGGCCGTCGGCGAGCAGCACGCCGTGGTCGGCGTAGGACGCGGCGACCGGGTCGTGGGTCACCATCACGACCGTCTGGCCGAGCTCCTGGACCGACGTGCGCAGGAAGCCCAGCACCTCGGCACCCGAACGCGAGTCCAGGCTGCCGGTCGGCTCGTCGGCGAACACGACGTCCGGGCGGCCGACCAGGGCACGGGCGCACGCGACCCGCTGCTGCTGCCCGCCCGAGAGCTCACCCGGCTTGTGCCGCAGCCGCGGGCCCAGGCCCAGCGCGTCGACGACCGTGGTGAACCACGCCCGGTCCGGCCGGCGCCCGGCCAGCCGCAGGCCCAGCAGGATGTTCTCCTCCGCGGTCATGGTCGGCAGCAGGTTGAACGACTGGAACACGAACCCGACGCGGTCGCGCCGCAGCCGGGTCAGCGCCGCGTCGGAGAGCCCGGTGAGCTCCGACTGTCCGATCCGGACGCTCCCGGTGTCCACAGTGTCCAGACCGGCCAGGCAGTGCAGCAACGTCGACTTGCCCGAGCCGGAGGGGCCCATGATCGCGGCGAAGCGCCGGGCCGGGAAGCCGAGCGTGACGCCGTCCAGCGCCCGCACGGCGATGCCGCCCCGGCCGTGGGTCTTCACGACGTCCGTCACGCCCGCCGCGACGGGGCCGTCCTCTGTATTCGACTGCATACGGCGATCTTGACCCAGGTCGCCTGAACGCTTCCTGAACCGACCTGAAGAACGTTTCAGGAAGCCTCGCGCGGATCTGCGAAGATCGACGGCATGCGGGTGCTCGTGGTGGAGGACGAAGCACGGCTGGCCGAGACGCTCCAGTGGGGACTGGAGGCCGACGGCTACGCCGTGGATCTCGCGCGCGACGGCGAGGAAGGCCTGGAGCTGGCGCAGCAGTACCCCTATCAGGTGATCGTGCTCGACATCATGCTGCCGAAGCTGAACGGCTACCGCGTCTGCGCGGCGCTGCGCGATCGCGGGGTGAGCACGCCGATCCTCATGCTCACGGCGAAGAACGGCGAGTACGACGAAGCCGAGGCACTCGACACCGGCGCCGACGACTTCCTGAGCAAGCCCTTCTCCTACGTGGTGCTCACCGCGCGGCTGCGCGCCCTCACCCGACGGGGCCGCACCGGGGCGCCCGCCTCGCTCACCTTCGGCGATCTGGTGCTCGACCCCGCGAAGCGGACGTGCCGCCGGGCCGGGCAGCCGGTGTCGCTGACCACCAAGGAGTTCGCGGTGCTCGAATGCCTGCTGCGGCACGACGGCCAGGTCGTGGCCAAGCACGAGATCCTGGAGCAGGTCTGGGACCTCGCCTACCGGGGCGACCCGAACATCGTCGAGGTCTACGTGAGCGCGCTGCGGCGGAAGCTGGACGCGCCGTTCGGGCGGCGCACCATCACCACCGTGCGCGGTGTCGGCTACCGGCTGGTCGCCGATGAGTAGGTGGTGGCCGGTTTCGGTGCGACGCAGCGCGGCGCTCTCGGCGACGCTGCTCTGCGTCGCCGTCTTCACGCTGGGCTGGCTGGGCACGCGGCAGTTCGTCAGCGACCAGCTGAGCAACACCGCCGTCAACCGGACCGATGCCGAGCTCCGGCAGATGGCCGACGCCTACTCGGTGGCCGCCGCCGGGGGTGGCCGGGCCGCTCTCGCCGCCGGCATCCGCTCCGGCGACGCGCTGTTCAGCGTGGTCGCCGACTCCGGGCAAGCCGTGATCAGCAGCCCGGACCTGCGCCGGTGGGACCCTGCGTGGACCCCGCCACGGCCCGCACCGACGGATGCGGCACCGAACTGGCTCACGATCACCAGCGTCACGCTGCGGCCGGGCGCCCACCCCGGCTGGCGGGAGTACCGCAGCTACACCGTGCTGGGCCGGGTCGTCGAGCACGTCCCGGCCGCGCTGGTCGAGCCGCTCGGCCGGGAAGGCTTCACCCTGGACCACGGGCTGGGCACCGGGTCCGGCGCGGCTCCGCAACGGCTGACGCTGTACTTGTTCGTGCTGCCCTGGGACACCCTTCGCACGCTGACGTTGTTCGACGAAACCCTGCTGTTTTTCGTCCCGCTCGCGGTGGTGCTCACGGCTTTGGTCGCGTGGTACACGGCGGGGCGCGCCCTGCGGCCGGTCGAGGCGATCCGGCAGGAACTGGCCGGGGTCAGCGGCAGCAGGCTCGACCGGCGCGTCCCGGTCCCCCGCTCCCGCGACGAGATCGAACAGCTGGCGCGGACCACCAACGAGACCCTGGAACGGCTGCAGCAGGCACACGACCAGCAGGAACGCTTCGTCGCCGACGCGAGCCACGAGCTGCGCAGCCCCCTGGCCAACCTGCGCGCGGCCCTCGAGGTCGCGCTCACCCACCCGGACCGGGCGGACTGGCCGGCGGTCGCGCACCGGTCGCTGGACGACGTGCGGCGCCTGCAGCGCATCACGGCGGACCTGCTGCAGCTCGCCGCCGACCCGGCCGAGGCCGCACCACCGTCCGGAGTCGTCGACGTCGCGGACGTCGTGGCGGAGCAGGTCGCCGAACGCGCGCTCGGCACCGGCGGCCCGGTGGTGCGGTCCGTTGTGGACGGTCCGGCGCCGGTGCCCGGTGCAGCCGTGCAGCTGGAACGCATGCTGCGCAACCTCTTGGACAACGCGGTGCGGCACGCGCGGACCACCGTCACCGTGACCCTCGAGCGGAGCGCCGACGAGGTCGTCCTGGAGGTGCTCGACGACGGCCCCGGCATCCCGCCGGAGGATCGCGAACGCGTCTTCGAGCGCTTCGCCCGGCTGGACGACGCCCGCGCCCGCGACGCCGGCGGCTCAGGCCTCGGCCTCACCCTTGCCCGCGACATCGCCATTCGCCACGGCGGGTCGCTCCGCATCGTGGACAGCCAGGCGGGTGCCCGGGTGGTCGCTCGCCTTCCGCGTCCACAGTAGACACTGCCCGGCGGACCGGAAGGCTGGGGTGGTCGTGCTCGGCGGCCATGGCCAGCAGTGCGGCCGAGATCCGGGAACGCGGCACGACCATCACCACACTCGACCGCGTGGGCCGGCGCAGCGGTACCGGCAAGAGCCGGATGTTCCACCACTTCCCCGAGGACCGGGAGCAGCTCCTGCTCGCGGTCGCCGAACACGAAGCCGCGCGCGTGTTCGACGACCAGGAGCCGTACCTGAGCCATCTCACCTCGCGCGCGGCACCGCCGGTCGCGCCCGGCATTCTCAACGTCTTCTTACCCGAAGGGAAAGCTATCCTCACTTCTGACCATTCCGTACCAAAGGGGAAATGACCGGCGTAGTCGGATTCTGTCCGTTCAGCCTAGGCTTTCCTTGCTGGCGACCAGATCGCGACGGCCTTATTCTCGTGACATGGCCGCAGAACCTTCCCTGTCCACGGAACCGATCGTGCCGGCGCCCCCGCACCCCGAGCCTCACGCAAACGGGATGTCCCGGCGGCTCAATTGGCTGCGGGCCGGAGTCCTCGGTGCCGACGACGGCATCTTGTCCACCGCGGGCCTGGTGGTCGGGGTCGCCGGAGCCACGACGGCCACCGGCCCGATTCTCACCGCCGGCGTCGCGGGGCTGGTGGCGGGCGCCGTGTCGATGGCGCTGGGCGAGTACGTGTCGGTGAGCAGTCAGCGCGACTCCGAACGCATGTTGCTGAAGAGGGAACGCGCCGAACTGGAGCAGTTTCCCGACGAGGAGTACGAAGAACTCGTGGGGCTGTACCGGGAGAAGGGCCTCAGCGAGCAGACGGCGAGAACCGTGGCGAACGAGCTCACCGCCAACGACGCGTTCGCCGCCCACGTCGACGCCGAACTGGGCATCGATCCCGACGCATTGACGAATCCCTGGCACGCGGCGGCCGCTTCCGCGATCGCGTTCGTCTCGGGTTCACTGTTGCCGCTGCTGGCCATTCTGCTACCGCCGCCCGCTGCCCGGGTGCCGGTGACGTTCGCCGTGGTGCTGCTGACCCTCGCCGCCACCGGGGTGATCAGCGCGGCCTTGGGCGGTGCCCGGCGCGGACCGGCGACAGCCCGCCTGGTCATCGGCGGCGCTGTCGCCATGTCCGTCACCTACGGCATCGGGCAGCTCGTCGGAACGACCCTCACCTGACCGGTTCGGCCGACGGTCACCCTGGCTGCCGGCCGAGGTGGACAGTGCGCTCAGGCCCTGCCAGGCGCACAGGTCGCCGTTCTCCTCACCACTGGAATCGAGCCGGCCGTTGCCTGCCTGCGGGTCCGTCTCCGCTTCGGTGTGCTCGTGCCCACCCACGATGCTGAACCCGTCGAGGGCACCCGGCACGGAGTTCGCGCCGCAGCCCGTGCCGGCGTCCAGGACGTAGGGGAAGTTGTCGGGGCTGGTGCCGCCCAGTTCGTGAGGTAGGACTGGACTCCGTTGCCGTCGCTGTTCCACTGGCCATCGCGAGCCCCGCGGCGGTCGCGCGGACCACCGCACCGAAACGGGGGAAACGGGAAACCAGGGACATGATCATTCCCTCCAGATCTGTTTCCAGGAAAGGGAGTTTCTTCGCAGTGGACTGCGGTTCAGCCGATGCCGAGCACCGACTCGGCGGTCGTCCAGTCGGTCAGCATCGCGTCCTGCGCGTCGGAAAGACTGGCCTGGCCCGCGCAGACCGCCTTCTTCACCGCGTTCTCGACCGAATCCTTGCCGTAGGCGTTCTCGTCGCCGGAATGCGGCTCCGGCCAGAGGTTCTTCGGATCCTTCGGCGCACCACCGAGTTCCAGCGGGAGGAAGTGGTCCTCCTCGTAGTCCGACATGCTCGTGTCGCGGTAGCCGTAGTCGACGATGCCCTGCCGTTTCAAGGCGTTCGTGTAGCTGGTCGACGGCCTGATCGTCGCGGTCCAGCCGGACACGCAGATCGTCGAGCCGATCGTGGCCTGGGTGACGTCCGGGTTCAGCGCGCCGGGCGTGCAGGCCGGGTCGGGCAGCGGCAGGTCGGCCTGCGAACACGTCGAGGTGACCGTGCTCGCGTGCGCCGCGGGGGTGACCGCGCAGGCCAGGGCGAGCGAGAGGGTGGCAATGGGCGCGGCGAACCGCGGAATGGTTACAGGCATGGGAACCCTTCGAGAACCGTGGGGACGGGATCAGGCCGGCCCGATGTGCCGACGGCCCGGCGCCTGGCCGGATCCGTGCCACATGCGACGTCGGGTGCGCGTCCGGCCCCTCACTCTCGACAGGGATCCCGGCGGTGCAGCCGATTCTGGGCGGGCGTGGGTATCGGGGAACATCCCGGCGAACCGGAAACGAGGACGCCGAAAGAGTCCCTGGGCCCCACCCTCGGCCACCACCTACCTCAGTAGGTAGTTGTCAGTTAATTGCCGTCCGTTAACCAAGGCCGTGATGTTCTCTTATTCCCGGCGAAACGGACGAGCGCGGACAGCAGGGGGCACCGGTCCACGAATCGACGGTCCTCGGCGGCGGGTTCACCCTCCGCCCGTCCTGGGCAGCCACTGCGGCAGCGGTGTTCCTCGCGTCGACCGACACGCTCTCAGCGTCCTCACAGCGGCTTTCCTGAAGGGTGCGGCAGTGCTGGTCCGGCACGGACGAGCGGATCCGCGTTGTGTCAGGAGCTGATGAAGTGCTGTACGCCAGGACCGGCCGCCCCGGCTCTCCCAGGACGACGGCGCGGTTCCGCCGGCGGGCGGCGGCCGACAGCTGATCGGCGCCCTCTCATGTCACGCACCCGGTTGTACCGCAACGGACTGCTCGAATCCGAGGGGTTCCCCGTCGCCGACGTCTCGGACCACCTCGCCGACCCCGCGGCCACGGTCTGGCTGGACTTCTGCGCGCCGACGGAGGACGACCTCGCCGCGATCAGCGAGGAACTCGGCCTGCACCCGCTCGCCGTCGAAGACGCGGTGCACGAACACCAGCGCGCCAAGCTCGACCGGTACGACTCCCACGCCTTCCTGACCGCGTACTCCGCCGCGCTGGACGAAAAGACCGGGACGCTGGTCGTCTCCGAACTGGCCGCGTTCATCACCGGCCAGGCCCTGGTCACCGTGCGCAAGGACGAGAACTTCGCGATCGAAGAGGTGACCGCGCGCTGGGATGCGGCCGGCAACCTGGCCAAGAACGGCGTCGGCTTCCTCGTGCACGGCCTGCTCGACTACCTCGTCGACGGCCACTTCGAGGTCGTGCAGTCCCTCGACGGGCAGATCGAGCAGCTCGAGGACCTCGTGTTCGACGAACGCCCGCAGTACGCCGACATGCAACGGCGGTCGTTCGCGCTCCGCAAGAGCCTGGTGCAGGTGCGGCGGGTCGTGCTGCCGATGCGTGAGGTCGTCAACGCGATCATGCGCCGCGACCTGCGCATCGCCGACGGCGAGATGCAGCCCTACTTCCAGGACGTCTACGACCACGTGCTGCGCGCCTCCGAGTGGACGGAGTCGTTGCGCGACCTGGTCACCACGATCCGCGAAACCCAGCTCAACATCCAGGGCAACCGGCTCAACACGATCATGAAGAAGGTGACCAGCTGGGCGGCGATCATCGCCATCCCCACGGCGGTCACCGGGTTCTACGGCCAGAACGTCCCCTACCCCGGCTTCCAGTCCGTCGCGGGGTTCTGGACGTCCACGCTGGTGATCGTCGTTCTCTCCGCCGGGCTGTACGCCTCCTTCAAGAAACGGGACTGGCTGTGAACGATCCCCTGACCAGACGCCGCCTGCTCGGCTTGACGCTGGGCGCCGCGGCGCTGACGGCGTGCTCGGCACCCGGGCCGAACCCGGCGCCCGCGACCGGCGCCGCCCCGGCGACCACCTCGCCGTCCCGTGCGACGCCGTCCCCGAGCGCACCACCTTCCTCGTCGCACCCGCTGGGGCCGGCCACCGAGGTGAGCCGTTCCACCAGCGGACGCCCGCAAGTGGCGCTGACCTTCCACGGCGCGGGTGATCTGCAGGTCACCCGCCAGGTGCTGGACCTGGTGCACCAGCACGACGCGCGGATCACCGTGCTGGCGGTGGGGACCTGGCTCGCCGCGCACCCGGACGCCGCACGCATGGTGCGGGACGGCGGGCACGAGCTGGGCAACCACACCTGGAGCCACCCGGCACTCTCCGGATACGCGGCGGACCCGATGTACGCGGAAATCCAGCGGTGCCGGGACAAGCTCGTCGAGCTGACCGGATCGCCGGGCGGCTTCTTCCGGCAGTCCCAGGGACAGCACGCCACCGAACGGGAACTCGCCGAAGCCGGAAAGGCCGGTTACGCGAAGGTGCTGTCCTACGACGTGGATTCCCTGGACTGGAAGGATCCCGGCCAGGCGGCCATCCGCTCCGCGGTGGCCAAGGCCCGCGCCGGAAGCGTGGTGAGCATGCACCTCGGGCACCCGGGGACGGTCGCCGCGCTCCCCGGCGTCCTGGCCGACCTCGCGAGCCGCGGTCTCACCCCCGTCACCGCGTCGGAGCTGCTGGCGTGACCATGCGAATCCGCTTTGCCGCCGCAGCTCTCGCCGCCCTTCTCGCCGCCGGCTGCTCGTCGGGGAACCCGCCGGGTCCCGGCGACACGATGCCGGGCATGAGCGAGCCGGGCACTCCGACCGCCGGGCTGCCGCAGCTGTCCACCCCACCGCGGCCGGCGCTCGACCCGCTGCCCGGCATGCCCGCCGTGACCGATCCGCACGACGTGGACGCCGCCGCCGGCCCCGGCATGCTCTCGGCCGCGGTCGCCGCGGACAAGCCGCTGGTCTACGTGCCGCACAGCGGGTCCGGTGACGTGTGGGTGATCGACCCCGCCACCTACCAGGTGATCGCCAAGTACCCGGCGGGCAAGGAACTGCAGCACGTCGTGCCGTCGTGGGACCTGCGCACCCTCTACGCCACCGACGACCGCGGCGACCACGTCCTGCCGTTCGACCCGCGCACCGGGCAGCCGGGCAAGGCGATTCCCGTGGTGGACCCGTACAACATGTACTTCACGCCGGACGGCAAGTACGCGATCTCGGTCGCGGAGCGGCTGCGCAAGCTGGTCTGGTACGACCCACACACGTGGCAGGTCCACGACGAGACCGCCGCGCCCGGCTGCGGGGGCATCGACCACGCCGACTTCTCCCCTGACGGCCGTACCGCGGTCTTCACGTGCGAGTTCGCCGGCCGGGTCGCCGTCGTCGACATCGCCTCCCACCGGCTGCTGCGGATGATCGACATGCCCCACCGCAACACCCGCATGGGCCCGCAGGACATCAAGCTCGCGCCGGACGGCTCGGTGTTCTACATCGCCGACTCCGACGAGAACGGCCTCTGGGTGCTCGACGGCGCCGCGACGCACGTGCTCCGCTTCATCCCCACCGGCCACGGGGCCCACGGGCTGTACCTGTCCCGGGACGCGAAACAGCTCTACGTCACCAATCGGCACGACGGCAGCGTCAGCGTGCTCGACGCCTACACCGGCGCTCCGGTCACGGTGTGGCGCCTGCCCGGCGGCGGCAGCCCGGACATGGGCAACGTCACCGCGGACGGGGCCCAGCTGTGGCTTTCCGGACGCTACGACCGAACCGTCTACGTGCTGTCCACAAAGGACGGATCAGTGACCCGGAAGATCCCGGTCGGCGACCAGCCGCACGGGCTGTGCGTCTGGCCGCAGCCCGGCCGCTACTCCCTGGGCCACACCGGCATCACCCGGTGACCGGCCCGGCCGGTCAGGTCGCGTCCGGGTCGAACGATGGTCGGTCACCGGACCATCAGCCGGCGTAGCCGGAGCAGGACCACGAAGCCGTGCTGGTGGTTGGTTCATGGATGAATCGACGTGATCACCTTGGCAAGCAGGCCACCCGCCAGGCCTCCCAGCGCACCGAGGAACAGCACGGCGGGCGCCAAGGACACCCCTATTCCCAGCCAAACCAGCGCCCCTTGCCACGTACCCACGCCGTGCCGCCAGGAATCCGGCCCCGATGTAGTAAGGGAAGAACAGCACGACGACGATCATCGGGGCCGGCGCGTCCCAGTGCCGCATCGGAAACGCCGACACCGACATCAGGAACCCGCACAGCAGGCCGTACGGGTAGATCGCGCGAGACCCATCACCCGGCAGGGATTCCCTAGTCCGCAAGTCGCAGGCACGAAGTGCCCCGTTACGGAGTCGCCCCGTCGGCAGCGTTCATCGCCGACGCAGGCGCGAACGTCTGACCAGCAACGCCGCGGCGACCACGGTCACCACCGGGGCCGCGCCGGCGACCACCAGCGCCGTGATCACCGGGAGCCCCGCCGACGGTGCCGGGCTCCCGGGCGGCACCGGCGGCGGAGTGAACCGCAGGTGAGAGTCCATGTGGTGCCACCGCGTCACCTCCAGGTAGATGATCCGCCAGCTCCCGGCCCACAACACCACGGCCGCGGCCAGCCCCGCCCACCGCAGGCGTCCGGTGTTCACCGGCCACCACGGGCAAGGATCGCCGTGCGCAACTCCCCCGGCGAAACCCCGAGCGCGGCGAGGATCGGCGGCACCAGCCCGCCGTCGGCCGCGAGCACCGCGGCGCCCACGTGGTGCTCGGCGACCTGCCTCGCCCCACCACGCTCCGCGTCCTCGACCGCGGTGTCCAGGCACAACCGGGCCCGGCCGGTGACCGGCAAGTGCCCCGGCAGGCGAACCGGCCGGCGGCGCCGGGTCCGCGGCCGGAGCGCCGGCGCGGGCTCGAAGTTGGCCTCGACGGCGTCCCGCACGGCCTGCAGGTCGATGCCGATCGCGGCGAGCGCTTCGGCGTCGAGACCGTCGAAGACCTTGCGCGGCCCGTACAGCAGCCGCTCCGTCTGCGCCCCGACGCGATCGGCCGTCACACCGTGTTCCCGCACCACCTCACCCACCGGCGTCGGCGAATGCGCGATCGCGTACAGCAGGTGCTCACAGCCGATCCCGGGGTGCCCCAGCGCGCGGGCGCGGTCCTGCGCGGTGCGCACCAGCGCGCGGGCACCGTCGTCGAAATGCGGATTCCTCATGCCTGCCCCCGAGTCCGGCGGCCGTGCTTGCGGTGGACCGTCTGCTTCGTGACCCCCAGCCGGCCCGCGATCTCCTGCCAGGACCACCCCGCGTGACGGGCCCGGTCCACCTGCAAAGTCTCCAATTCCTCCGTCAGCGCCCGCAACGCCGCCACGGCGCGCAGGCCGACATCGGGGTCGGTGCTCGCCGCGCTCTCCGCGATCTGCATTCTCGTATCCATGGCGTCAGCATAAGCTGACACGCTGCCCGGCGTCAACATAAGCTGACGCGCAGCGGTCAGGCGGCAGGCTCGGCCGTGGGGAAGCTCAGGCGTCCGTCGCGGACTTCGGTGATCCGGTCGACCGCGGTGAGGTGGCTGCGGTCGTGGGTGACCAGCACGGTGGCGGTCGCCTGCCGGTGGGTGAGCCGGGTGATCAGGTCGATGATCGCGGCGCCCCGGTCGTGGTCCAGCGCGCTGGTGGGCTCGTCGACCAGCAGGACACCCGGGGTGTTCATCAACGCGCGAGCGACGTTGACGCGCTGGCGCTGGCCACCGGAGAGCTGGTGGGGACGCCGCCCCGCCAGGTCGCCCAGCCCGACGGCGGCCAGCAGGTCCGCGGCCCGTGCGCGGGCCTTCGCCGGTGACCGGCCGTCGAGCCTCGCCAGTACCTCTAGCTGCTCGGCGGCAGTGAGCGAAGGCAGCAGGTTCGGCTGCTGGAAGACGATGCCGACCTTGCGGCGGCGCAGCTCGGCCAGCTCGCTGCGGGACAGCCCGGCGGTGGCGACGCCGTCGACGACGACCGTGCCGGTGTCCGGGATGATCAGCGTGGCCGCGACCGCGAGGAGGCTGGACTTGCCGGAGCCGGACGGCCCGAGCACGGCGGTCACGGTGCCGGCGGGCACGTGCAGGCTGACCCGGTCGAGCGCGGTCAGCCGGGCGTCGCCGTCGGGGTAGGTCAGGGTGACGTCGGACAGGTCGAGGCTCATCGGGCACTCCCCAGGGCGGTCAGCGGGTCGACGGAGGTGATGCGGCGGACGGCGAGGACGGCGCCGAGCGCGCCCAGCGCGATCAGCACGGCCGCGGGGACCAGCACCGTGGCCGGGTCGAGCCGGAACGGAACGGCGGAACCGGCGAGGACGGCGCCCAGGCCCACCGCGAGGCCGGTACCGATCAGCGTGCCGCCGGCCAGGAGGACGACAGCCTGGCCGAGAGCGTCCTTCACGAGCGTGGCCGTGCCGGCGCCGAGGGCCTTGAGGATCGCGACGTCCCCGCTGCGCTGGATGGTCCACACGGTGAAGAACGCTCCGACGACGAGGGCGGAGATGACGAACAGGAAGCCGCGCATCAGCTGCAGCGAACCGTTTTCGGAGGTGTAGGAGCCGATCGCGGACAGCGAGTCGCCGGTCGCCACCGTTCTTGTGCCCGCTGCGCGATCGGCGGCTGCGGTGTCCACAGTGCCCTCATCGGACGACGTGGTCAGCGCGAGGACGGTCGCGTCGCCGGCGGGCGGCGCCAGCGTCCGCCAGGTCCCGAGGCTCGTCCAGATCACCGGCAGGTGGCTGAAGGAGGCGTCACCCCGCACCGCGGCCACGGCCAGCTCGTGACCGCCGAGGGTGACGTGGTCGCCGGGGCGCAGGCCGAGGTCGTCGGCCGCCGGCCCGGACAGCACCACCGAGCGGTCGCCGAGCTTTCCGCTGTCCGGCGCGAGACCGGAGCCGGGCTCGACGCCGAAGGCGGAAACCCCGGCGCTCTTGCCGCCGGCGGTGGCCTTGACCGTCGTAATACCCAGGGGTTCGGCCGCGGCGACGCCCGGGGTGCGAGCCCATTGCCGCTGTTGCCCGGCGGTGACGGCCGAATCGGCGTACGAGAGCTTCTCCCCGCCACCGCCGAACACGATCTTGTCGGCGGGCAGCCCGGTGATCGCCGAAACGTTCTGCCGGCCCAGGCCGGCGGTGAGGCCGGACAGCAAGCCGACCAGCAGGGTGATCAGCACGACCACGGTCCCCATCAAGGCGAAGCGCCCCTTGGCGAACTTCAGGTCCCTCCAGGCGACGAACACAGGAGACTGTCCTTTCACGACGGAAGCGGTGTGCTGCCACCGTCTCCTCCCGGGCCGTTCCGCGGCATCGCGCGCAAGGCGGCAGTTCACGAGCCGAACGGCGCCACGCCGGTTGTACCTTTCGACAGAGGCGGCCCGGCGGCGGCTCGCTTAGGCTGGGCGGACCGTGCACACCACCACTCCGCCGCCGACCCCGACGACCCGGGCCCTCGCCTGGTGCCTGCACCTGCTGATCGTCGGCCTGCTCGCGCTGACCGCCGTCCGGGCGGTGACGGGTGAGCGGGCCTCCGCCGGGGCGACCGTCGCCGCCGCGTCGGCGTGCGCTCTGGTGTACGCGATCGGCCCGCTGCTGCCGGTGATCCGCCGCTCCCGCTGGGCGGCGGCCGGCTGGCTGGCCGCGGTCGGCGCCGCCTGGCTGGTGCTGCTGGTCTTCTCCGCCGACGGGGTCTGGGTCGCCTTTCCGCTGTACTTCCTCCAGCTCCACCTGCTCCCCCGCGCCGCGGGACTCGCCGCCGTGACCGCCACCGCGGTGGCGGCGATCACCGCGTTCGCCGTCCACCAGGGCGGCTTCGCCCCGGCCGCGGTGCTCGGCCCGGCCCTCGGCGCCGCCGTGGCCGTGGCCGTCGTCCGGGGGTACCAGGCCCTGTACCGCGAGAGCGATCGACGTCGTGCGCTGATCGCCGAGCTCACGGCGACCCGCGCCGACCTCGCCGAGGCACAGCACGCGGCCGGCGTACTGGCCGAGCGGGAGCGGCTGGCCCGCGAGATCCACGACACCCTGGCCCAGGGGCTCTCCAGCATCCAGCTGCTGCTGCGCGCCGCCGAACGGGCCCTGCCCGGCGCCCCGGAGAACGCCGCCCGGTACGTCGTCCAGGCTCGCCAGGCCACGGTGGACAACCTCGCCGAAGCGCGCCGGTTCGTCGCCGCGCTCGTCCCGCCCGCGCTGGACGGCACCACCCTCGGCGGCGCGCTGGAACGGCTGTGCGCCACCACTTCCGCGCGGCACCCGATCACGGCGCGCTGCCACCTCGGCGGCGTCGCGGTCCCGCTGCCGACCGCGCACGACGTCGCCCTGTTGCGGGTGGCCCAGTCCGCGCTCGCGAACGCCGTCCAGCACGCGCGCGCCGGCTCCGTCGACGTCACCCTCGGCTACGGCCGCGACGACGTCACCCTCGAAGTCGCCGACGACGGCGCGGGTTTCGACCCCGGTGACGCTCCCGAAAGCGGCGGCTTCGGCTTGGCGGCGATGCGTGCCCGGATGGCCGCGCTCGGCGGCGAGTTCACCGTCGAATCCGGTCCCGGCCACGGCACCACCCTCGTCGCCCGCCTTCCCGTCCCCCACCCCGATTCCCCGGCGCCCCGATGACCGGCCCGCCCATCCGGCTCCTGCTGGCCGACGACCACCCCGTCGTCCGGGCCGGGCTGCGGGCCGTGCTGGAGACCGAGCCCGGCATGGTCGTGGTGGCCGAGGCCGCCACCGCCGAAGCCGCGGTCGCCCGGGCCGCCGCCGGCGACATCGACGTCGTGCTGATGGACCTGCAGTTCGGCACGAGCATGGGCGGCGCCGAAGCCACCGCCGCGATCACCGCCCGGCCGGGCGCGCCGCGGGTCGTGGTCGTCACCACCTACGACTCCGACGCCGACACACTGCCCGCCATCGAAGCCGGCGCCACCGGCTACCTCCTCAAGGACGCCCCGCCGGACGAGCTGGCCGCCGCCGTCCGCACCGCGGCCGCCGGACGCACCACCCTGGCCCCGGCGGTCGCCGAACGGCTGATGACCCGGCTCCGCGTCCCCGGCACCGCGCTGACCCGGCGCGAGACCGAGGTCCTCGCCCTGGTCGCCGACGGCCTGTCCAACCAGGCCGTCGCCGCCCGCCTCCACCTCACCGAAGGCACCGTCAAGTCCCATCTGGCCCGCATCTACACCAAGCTCGCCGTCGACTCGCGCACGGCGGCCGTGGCCACCGCCGTGGCCCTGGGCATCCTCCGCCGCTGAGCCGCGCGAGCCGGCTCCGGTCAATCCACTGGTACGGACCGGCTGCGCGCTCCGGCCGGTCCTCACTCCCCCTTCGCGCGGCGGCGGGGGGCCGCCGAGCGGGGCGGGGTCGAGCGCATGTGGTCGCGCACCGGGGCCAGGAGGCCGGCGAGGGCCTCGACGTTCTCGCGGGAGAGCGGCTCGAAGAGCAGGCCGCCGACCACCTCGATGTGCCCGGGCAGCACGTCGGCGAGGCGGGCGCGCCCGGCGTCGGTGATGGTGACCGTGATGCTCCGCTCGTCGTCCGGCGACGGGGCGCGCACCACCAGGCCCGCTTTCTCGAGCAGGCCCGCCTGGTAGGTCAGGCCGCTGCGGCTGTAGACGACGCCGTCGGCCAGGTCGGTCATGCGGTGGCTGCCCGTCGGCGAGTCCCCGAGCCGGGCCAGCAGCTGGAACTGCACGTAGCTGAGGTCGCCGGCTTCGCGCAGCTGCTGCTCGACCGCGTGCCGGAGCAGGCTGGTCACCTCGATGAGGTCGAAGTAGACGCCGAGCTGCACGGGGTCGAGTGACAGGGGTGCGTCGGGCATGACCGCAGCCTACTGCTTTGAATTCGAAGGGGTTCCGTGAACGCGGCCACCCGCTGGGGCACACTGGCGCCATGTCCCTGTCCGACCTGGGCGCCGCGGTCCGCTGGCTGCGCGAACACACCGAGCCCGCCGCCGCCGGGCTGCCGGCCGGCGGGCTGCGGCCCACCGGGCGGCGGGTCCGCGGCCTGCGCCGCGAGGAGCTCGCCGAGCTGGCCGGGGTGTCCGCGGACTACATCCGGCGGCTGGAGCAGGGACGGCGGCACCCGTCGGCGGGTGTGGTGACCGCCATCGCCCGCGCGTTGCGGGTCGGCCGCGCGGACTACGAGCGGCTCTGCGCGCTCGCCGGGTACGCCGCGGTCGACGGGCAGGTGCCACGGGAAGCCGGGACGGCGGCGATGCGGCTCCTGGAGCGCTTCGACGGCACCCCGGCGTTCCTGACCGACGCGGCGTGGAACGTCGTCGCCGTCAACGGTGCCTGGCTGGCGCTGGGCGGCGGCGGGGCGGTGGCCGGGTCCGCCCGGGACTGGAACGTCGCGTGGCGCACGTTCCGCGACGCGCGCGCGGAGATCGGCCGGACCGAGGAGCACACGGCCGGCTTCCAGGCCGCGCTCGCCGCCCGGCTGCGTGACACGCACCTGCGCTACCCGGCCGACGAGGCGCTCGCCGGGCTCGTCGACGAGCTGCGCAGCACCAGCCGTCCGTTCGACACCCTGTGGCGCACCCCGAAAACGGTGTCCGCCTACGAGAACCGGGCCGTGTTCCGGCATCCGGACGGCGACGACATCACGCTCGACGGCAGCCTGCTCGACGTTCCCGGTGACGGCCTGATGGCGGTGGTCCTCACCGCGGCGCCGGGCTCGGCCGACGCGGCGCGGCTCGCGGAGGTCGTCCGCACGTCGGGCGCGCCGTCCGTGGTGAAGGTGGGCCAAACCGGCCCAGGCTGATCGAGCCCGGTGCCACGACCCTGAGGTCCGTGTGGATCAAGGGAACCCCCGGTGACCGGTGTCACTTGCTTCGAATTCGAAGTAGAGGTAGCTTGGTCAGCAGTTGCTTCGAATTCGAAGCAAGTCGATCTCAGCAAAGGTGAGACTCCGATGAAGGCAGTGCGTTTCCACGAGTACGGCGCCCCCGACGTCCTGCGCTACGAGGACGTGGACCAGCCGGCTCCCGGCGCCGGGCAGGTCCGGATCCGCGTCGCCGCGACGTCGTTCAACTCCGTCGACGGCAACATCCGCGGCGGCTTCATGCAGGGCCCCATCCCGGTGGAGCTGCCCCACACCCCCGGCATCGACGTCGCCGGCACGGTCGACGCGCTCGGCGAGGGCGTGACCGGCGTCCAGGCCGGCGACGAGGTCGTCGGCTTCCTGCCGATGGACGGCGACGGCGCCGCCGCGGAGTACGTCCTCGCGCCGGCCGGGATCCTCACGCCCGCACCGAAGGACGTCCCGCTGGCCGACGCGGCCGCGCTGCCGGTGGTGGGGCTGACCGCGTGGCAGGCGCTGTTCGACCACGGCGCGCTGAAGTCCGGGCAGCGCGTGCTGATCAACGGCGCGGGTGGCGCGGTCGGGGGTTACGCCGTGCAGCTGGCCAAGGGGGCCGGGGCGTACGTCATCGCCACGGCGAGCCCGCGCAGCGGCGACGCGGTCAAGTCGGCCGGCGCCGACGAGGTCGTGGACCACACCACCACCGGCGTGACCGCGGCGGTGACCGAACCGGTCGACGTCGTGCTCAACCTCGCGCCGGTCGACCCGGCGGAGCTGGCCGCGCTCGTCACGCTGGTCCGGCCGGGCGGGGTCGTGGTGAACACGACGGTGTGGATGCCCGCGCCGTCCGACGAGGAACGCGGCATCCGCGGCGTCGACCTGTTCGTCCGCAGCGACGCCGATCAGCTGGCGAAGCTGGTGGCGCTGGTGGACCGCGGTGAGCTGCGCGTGGACGTCGCCGAGCGGGTCCCGCTGCCCGAGCTCCCGGCGCTGCACGCCCGAGCCGCCGAGGGCGCGGTGCACGGCAAGGTGGTCGTCGTCCCGGTCACGGACTGACGCAGCGCCGCGGGTCCGGCGGGCCGTTCCCCCGGCGCGGGACGGCCGCTGTTCCGCCTGGCCCGGAGCCGCGTTCGGCTAGGGTGGCCGCGTGAATCCGCAGTCCGCGGTGGCCCGCGCGCACCTCCGGGGTACCGGTGGGCGGCCCGCGGTGCTGGTCGAGCTGGTCCTGCTGCTGCTCTGGTTCCTGCTCTTCGCGCGGCTCGACGCCGCGGTGGGCAAGGACTTCGCGGCCGCCAACGCGCACGCGCTGGCGCTCCAGGCCGCCGAACACGCGGTGCACCTCGACGTCGAGCGGAGCGCGAACGCCTGGCTGGCCGGGAATCCGGTGCTCGCGCACCTCGCGGTGTACCTGTACCGGCTGTACTACGTGGTGGTCGCCGGCGTGCTGCTGTGGGTGTTCGTCCGGCACCCCGGCGGCTACCGCCGGGTCCGCCGGACGATGGTCGCGATGATGGCACTGGTCCTGCCGGTCTACTGGGCGGTGCCGATGTCACCACCGCGGTTCGCCCTGCCCGGCACCGTCGACGTCGTGGCCCGGTACGACATCCTGGGACAGGCCGGCCGGGAGAGCTGGACGCACCCCAGCCACTGGACGGCCATGCCCAGCATGCACGTGGGCTGGTCGCTGTGGTGCGCGTACGCCGTGTGGTCCGCGCTCCGGGGCACGCGGCCGCGCCTGGCCTTGGTGGCGTGGCTGTTCCCGCTGCTCATGACGGCGGACGTGCTCGCCACCGCGAACCACTACGTTTTCGACGTCGCGGGCAGCGTCACGCTGCTGGCCGTCGCCCTCGGCGCCGCGTCGCTGTGGGGCCGGCTCGCCGGCTCCGGCACGATCGGTCAGGACACCGCGGCCGCCGTGCGGTAGAACTCCGCCGTCGTTACGGTTTCCGGCACGCCGAGCTCGGCGGCGACCGCGGTGATCGCCGCGGCGCCGATGCTGAGGTCGGGCTGACCGCCGGTGGTGAAACACGGTGCGATGAAGGAGTTGTAGTGGGCGCGCGCCTCCTCCGCGGTGTGGCCGCCGAGGAACGCACCGATGTGCCGCACGGTCGTCTCGGGATCCTCGTGGATCACGCGCAGGGCCCGCCGGTGGGCACGGACGACGGCCTGGACCGCCGGGTCGTCCGGCGAGAGGTGCGCCGGGTCGACGGCCACGCCCACGGTGGGGATCCGGAAGTGGTCGCCCACCCAGGCCAGGACGCGCCAGCCGTGTTCGGCGGCGACCGCCTCCGGGGCCATGGTGCTGCCGACGAAGGCCGCGTCGATCGTGCCGTCGCCCAGGTGGCGCAGGTCCATGCCGTAGTCGCCGGGCCGCCGCACGACGCACTGGACGTCCCGGTCGGGATCGAGGCCGGCCCGGCGGAGCACGATGCGCGCGAAGCACCCGGGCGCGGTGTGCGGGGCGTGCACCGCCAGCCGCTTGCCGGCCAGGTCCGCCAGGGACGTGCCGGACCGGGCGAGGAACCAGAACAACGGGCCGTCGGTGTTGACGGTGAGCGCGACCCAGGGGATCCCGTCGGTCAGCCGGGACAGGAGCGCGCGGCCGAGCCCGATGGTGGCGCCGCGGCGCAGCCGCTCGGTGTCCCAGTCGCAGCCGTCGCGCAGCGCGACGTGCACGTTCTCCTGGGCGTAGAAGTCTTCCTGGTCGGCGATGTAGGCGACCAGTTCCTCGTGCAGGCCCCGGCCGACGTAGGCCAGATCGATCGTGTGCATGACGTCCTTCCTCAGTACATCCCTCAGTACATCGCCATGCCGCCGTTGACCGCGGCGGTGGTGCCGGTCATGAAGCCGTTGTCTTCACCGGCGAAGAACGCGATCGCGGTGGCGACGTCGGCCGGGACGGCCAGCCGGCCCAGCGGAGTGGCGGCCACCTGCCGCGCCTTCTGCTCGTCGTCGAGCACCTGCGAGATCCGGGTTTCGGCCACCGGCCCGGGTTCGACGACGTTGACGGTGACGCCCCGCGGTCCCAGCTCCTGCGCGAGGTAGCGGGCGAACTGGGCGAGCGCGGCCTTGGCCGTGCCCAGGGCGATCATGCCCGCGCGCGGCTGCCGGCTCAGGCCGGTGCCGAGGTAGATCAGCCGGCCCCAGCCGCGTTCGGTCATGGCGGGCAGCACGGCCTTGGTGACCACGAACGCGGCGCGCAGCTCGTCGTCGAGCTTGCCGCCCAGCTCGTCCCAGGTCATGTCCTGGAACGGTTTGATCGCGTACGGCGTGAGCGCGTTGTGCACCAGCACGTCCACGCCACCGCCCCAGGTTTCCCGGACGCGCTCGAGCAGCGCGTCGACCGCTGCCGCATCGCGCACGTCGGCCTGGACGGCGATGGCTTCACCGCCCGCCGCCACGATTTCGGCGACGACCTCCTCGGCCGCGCCGGCACTGCGCAGGTAGTTGACCACCACCCGCAGGCCCCGTTCGGCCAGCAGGCGCGCGGTGGCCGCGCCGATCCCGCTGCTGGACCCGGTCACCAGTGCGATCCTTGCCCCGGTCATGACGTGACCTCACTTTCGTCACTTTCGTCGCCGGGGCGGCGGATCGCCCCGTGGAGGACGGTGTCGACGGTCGTGCGCAGCAGCTCGGCCGCGGTGCAGCCGAGTTCGCGCGGGAGCGGCGAGTTCAGCAGCCGCTCCACCGCGCCGCGGGTGATCGCACCGAGCAGCGCGGGCGGCGCGGAGAGCAGCCCCCGGCGGTGCCCGTCTTCGAACAGGGCGTCCAGCCGCTGGTAGACGACGGTGTCGATGCGCTGTTCCACGTGCCGGCGCAGGACGGCGTCACCACGCCCGGTCGCGAGCTGGGCGGCGCCGATCCGCTCGAGTTCGGCTCCCGCGGCGACCAGGAACCGCCGCACCTGCTCACCGAACGGCTGGTCGCGGGCCTCGTCGGCCGCCGCGGCCAGGGTGCGCTCGATCGCCCCGAACTGCCGGTCGAGCACGGCGGTCAGCAGGCTGTGCCGGTCGGGGAAGTGCCGGTAGATCGTCTTCTTGGCCATTCCCAGGTCACGAGCGAGATCGTCCATGTTCACCCGCCCCGGGCCGAGGAACAGCCGGCAGGCGGCGCCGAGGATCAGCTCGGCCCGCCGTTCCTCGGAAACCGGGGAAACTGTTTCCGTTTCCATAGTTTCCACGGTGCCCCGGTGATCGCCCGCTGTCAAGGCGGAAGGCAGGCAAGTGGTGGCGGACACCTTCGCCGCGGCCGACGTCCCCGCCACGCTGCCCGAGCTCCACGACCGGTCACTTCCCGTGGGGATCGGTGCCGTTGAGCGTCGCGACGACCTGGTCGTAGTCGCCGCGGGCCTCGCCGTAGCGCAGGAACTTGACCCGCTCCACCTGGATCTCCTTCACCTCCGGCTGCGTCTCCACGATGCCCAGCACCTCGGCGACGAACTCGCCGAGCGGCATGGCCTGGTCGTTCTCGGCCTGACCGGGCATCAGGTCCGTCTGCACCGACGGCGGGACCAGCTCCACGACCCGCACCGAGGTGTCGGCCAGCTGCAGCCGCAGCGACTCGCTGAGCATGTGGATCGCCGCCTTCGACGCGTTGTAGCTCGGGGTCACCTTCAGCGGGGAGAACGCCAGGCCCGACGAGACGGTCATGATCGTGGCGTCCGGCCGGGTCCGCAGGTGCTCGACGAACGCGGCGATCAGCCGGATCGGGCCGAGCACGTTGGTCGTCACGACGTTTTCGGCCGACTCCAGGAACGTGCCGGGCCGGTGCCAGTCCTCGGCGCGCATGACCCCGGCCATGGTCACGAGCACGTTCAGCTCGGGGTAGCGGGCGAGCACCTCCTTCGCGGCGGCCTGGATGCTCGCGGCGTCCGTGGTGTCGATCCGCACCGTGCCGATGCCGGGGTGCTCGGCGGCGACCTGCTCCAGCAGCTCGGTGCGCCGCCCGCCGACGACCACGGTGTTGCCCCGGTCCTTCAGGGCGACGGCCAGGGCGAGGCCGATGCCGCTGGTCGCGCCGGGGATGAAGACGGTGTTTCCGGTGATGTCCATGCCCCGAGTTTCGCCGGCCCCGGCGGCCACGGGCAGAGACCGCTCATCGGGGGATCGGCGATCCCTGGTTGCGGCCGCGCCGGACGCGATACTGGGTGGATGGATCGAGCGGAACTGGCGGCCTTCCTGCGACGGCGGCGGGAGGAGCTGCGGCCGGAGGACGTCGGGCTCCGGCCGGGCGCGCGCCGCCGGACGGCCGGGCTGCGGCGGGAGGAGGTCGCGTCGCTGGCGGCGATGTCGACGGACTACTACACGCGCCTGGAGCAGCAGCGCGGCCCGCAGCCGAGCGAGCAGATGCTGGCCGCGCTGGCCCGCGCCCTGCGGTTGAGCAACGACGAGCGCGACTACCTGTTCGTCGTGGCCGGCCGCACGGCCCCCTCCCCCGTGGCGACCGCCGCGCACGTGGCCCCGGCGCTGCTGCGGGTGCTGGACCGGCTGTCGGACACCCCCGCGCTCATCATCTCCAACCTGGGCGAGGTCCTCGTGCGCAACCGGCTCGCCGAGGCGCTCTACGGCGGTGACGCCGAGCACACCGGGCTCGCGCGCAGCGAGATCTACCGCTGGTTCACCGACCCCCGGGAGCGCCTGATCTACCCGGAGCACGACCGCGACCGGCAGAGCCGGGCCCTGGTCGCGAACCTGCGCGCCGCGCACGGCGCGATGGGCCCGCGGTCCCGGGCGGGCGAGCTGGTGCGGGCGCTGACCCGCGAGAGCGCGGAGTTCGCGCGGCTGTGGGAGCGGCACGAGGTCGCGAGGCGGTTCGAGGACCACAAGGTGCTCGTGCACCCGCAGCTCGGCGAGATCGAGGTGGACTGCCAGGCGCTGTTCACCGAGGACCAGTCGCAGACCCTGCTGGTGCTCACCGCACCCCCGCGCACGGAGGCGTTCGAGAAGCTGCAGCTGCTGGGTGTGCTGGGCAACGAGCGGTTCGAAGACGCTCGTTAGATTCCCGCGGGGCCTCTCGGGGTACGCATACGGTGGCCGCCGGAACCCGAGGGAGCACCAGATGGAAGAGAACCTGCTTGCCGAGCGGGACGCCGTGCAGCGCGTGGACGAGGTCACCACCGCGCTGGATCGGCTGGCCGGCACCTTCCAGGAGGAGGAGACGCTGGCCGAGGTGCTGCAGCGGGTGTGCCAGCAGGTCGTGCACGCGGTGCCGGACGCCGAGATCGCCAGCATCACCCTGCTGCGCGACGGCTCCCCGTACACCGCGACCGCCACCGGCGAGAGCGCGCACCACATCGACCAGGCCCAGTACACCGCCGGGGAGGGCCCGTGCCTGGAGGCCGCCCGGACGGGCGAGCTCCAGCGGGTCAAGGTGGCCGAGGCGGCCCGGCTGTGGCCCGAGTTCGCCGCGGCCGCGGCCGAGTCCGCGGTGCTCGGCTACCTGTCCGCGCCGTTGTTCATCGACAACGAGTACCACGGTTCGCTCAACCTGTACGACACCGGCGGCAACAGCTTCGGCGCGCTCGACGCGGCCTTGCTGGACCTGTACACCACCGCCGCCGAAGCCGCGCTGCGCAGCTCCCGCCGGCACCAGACCGCCCGCGAGACCATGGCCCAGCTGTCCGCGGCGCTGACCTCACGCGCGGTGATCGACCAGGCGAAGGGCATCCTGATGGCGCTGCACCGTATCCCCGCCGACGACGCCTTCGAGCTGCTGGTCAAGGCGTCGCAGGAGCGGAACGCGAAGCTTCGCGAGGTCGCCCAGGACTTCGTCGCCACCGCCATGGGCGCCGGGGAGTCCACTTAGGACTGAACTCGCCGGTGCCCGGAAACCCGATCACGTGTGAAACTGGACGGCGCCGAGACCCACGACAAAGGAGTCCGCATGGGTAAGCTGTTCAGTCGCCGCACTGTCCTCGTCACCGGCGCGAGCGTCACCGCCGGCCTGACGGTGCCCGGCATCGCCCACGCCGGTGGAACCGGCCAAGTCGGATTCACCCTGGACGCGCAGACGCTCGACGGCGGCGAACAGGTCACCTCGATCACCCTCGCCACCTCCCGGCTCGGGCCGCTCGACCCGGCGAGCCTGACCACCGGCACGTTCGGCGTGCACGTGAAGGCCACCAGCCCGATCGACACCGGCGGCCAGGACATCGGGTACGACCTCGACCGTCCGGTGACGGCCGCGCGGCTCGACCACCACGGGAACGTCGTGCTCGACCTGAGCTACGGCGAAGGGCAGCCCGGCGGCGGCACCCTCGGCTACATCACCAGCAAGGGCCGCAACGTCCGCCTCGACCTCGCCTACACCATCACGCAGCACGAGCCCCTCCGCGCGCGGCACGGCCGGCCGGTCACCCTCTCCCGGTTCACCCAGGGGCCCTTGGTCAACCCCGAAGTCGACGCTTTCGATTACCACACCTCACGTTCCGGGATGAAGTACCGGCTGTACTCCCCCACCCGTCGAAACGGGAAACGGCCCCTGATCGTCTGGCTGCACGGCGGCGGCGAAGGCGCTTCGTTGCCCGACAACTACTACGACAACGAAACGACGTTGCGCGCCAACCGCGGTGCGCTGGGTTTCGCCACCGGGGAGGCGCAAGGGATCTTCGGCGGCGCCTACGTCGTCGCCCCGCAGAGCACGTCCGCCTGGATGGACGACGGCCCCCGGTTCGCGCCGCTCATCAACGAGATCGTCCGGGACGTGCTGCGCACGCGGCCGGTCGATCCCGCGCGCGTCTACGTCGCAGGCTGCAGCAACGGCGGCTACATGAGCGTGAAGATGACCACCGTCTACCCGCGCACGTTCGCCGCGTCGGTGCCGATCTGCGGTGTCGTCGCCGCCCGCGAGCCGGGCGGGCAGCCGCTGGTGCCCGACGCCGAGCTGGCCGCGATCAGCACCCCGACCTGGCTGGTCGCCTCCCGCGACGACGACACGGTCGACCCGCGGGCCAACACCGTCCACGCCCACGAGCTCATCCCCCGCTCGTCGATGACGCTCTACGACCACGTCATCCGGAACGGCCACCAGTTCCCCGGCCACTGGTCCTGGATCTACGTCGCCCGCAACGACCCGAGCATCGGCGGCACCCACGTCTGGCAGTGGATGGCGCGGAAGCGCCGCTGAACCCCGGCCGTCAGTGCCACCGCTTCGGTCAGTCGACGCACCCGGCGGCGGGAGCCCACGCTGCGGAGGGTGTTGCCTTCGACGATGTCGGTGGCAAGGACGACACCGGTCGTCGACGCCGGCGCCCGGCGAGCCGGCGTCGCTCGCGAAATCCGCGCCTGAGTGACGCCTTCGTCGTGTGCGGTCCTGGTGGACAAGGCCTCGCACGCAGCAGCATCGCGGATCACCCGGCAACGAAGGGGCAGCACAAGAGACACGTCCGCGGCAGCGGGAGACCACCCGGTCCCCCGCTGCCGCGTGGATCACCTGGTGAGGAACTCGTCCAGGCGCAGCGCGCGGTTCACGATCCGGACGTCGCCGATCCAGCCGTGGAACACGTTGTCGAGTGCGCCGCCGTATTCGTGGCCGCCGAGGAGCCACGTGAGACCGAGGGAGGCGATGCCCACGGAGTCGGTGAAGGGGTTGTCGGCCACCGGGGAGCTTTCGACGTAGACCTTGGTGTGGTGCCCGTCGTTGACGACCGCGATGTGCCACCACTGGTCTTCGGCCAGGCCGTGGCTCCAGTTGGTGGTCGGGTAGGTCTGGCTGAGCGGGTAGCAGTTGAACTGCACCTCACGACCGTTGTTCGTGGTCATGAGCTGGGCCACCGGCTCCTTCGGGTCGGTGTTCTTGCCGTGCTTGCCCGCGTCGCCCGACGCGCCGCGCCGGACCAGGACGGGCATGTTGCCGTTGGCGCCCCCGTCCCAGTCGCGCGGGATCTTCACGAACGTCTCGATGGTGTAGCCGCGGGTGAACGTCTCGGTGTTCAGCGGCGCGCCCGCGCCCGTGGTCAGGTACGCGCCGTGCAACGGGCTCCGGCCGCCGGCGAACCGGAGGCTGGCGTGGCCCGGCTGGTCGGGGTGGTGGTCGTCGGTCCAGATCAGGGCGTCCGGGGCGGTGCCGGCGACGGACTGCAGCGTGAGGTCGTTGCCGTGGCCCGACAGGTCGCGCACCTTCTGGCCGGCGGTGACGGGGCTGCCGTTCGCGCCGACGTTGTCGAAGCGCCAGTACGCGAGCGTGCCCGGCACGAGCACCTGACGGGCCGGACGCGCCGGGCGGACCGGCACGGGGATGAAGCCGGCGAAGCGCTGCTCGAAGTCGAACGGCATCGAGAACCGGTCGACCGGCGTGGTGAGCCGCGACTCCAGCACCTCCATGCGGTTGCGCTTCGCGGGGTCCTTCTCGAGGATCCACGGCGAGATCGTCTCGACGTCGATCGTGTTGCGCTCGAGGTCGAAGTGGTACAGGCGCAGCATGCCGCCGCCGCTCATGTACCGGTTCTGGTAGTTCGTGATGTGCAGGTGCACGTCGTGGCCGGCGGTGTTCTTCTTCGTCATGCGGCCCGAAGGCCAGTAGTGGCCGTTGAGCGTGAGGAAGATCTGGTCGTTGTCCTTGATCAGCGTGTCCCACACGGTCTGGCCGTAGCCGCTGAACTCGGCGTTGTTCTCGGGGTCGCCGGACTCGTAGGGGTAGACCTCGTCGCCGTAGGTCGACCCGACGATCTCGTGGCAGGTCAGGATCACCGGCAGCTTCGGGTGCTTCTTGATGACGTCGTTGGCCCAGGCGAAGCCCGCGGCCGACGTGCGCCAGTCCATCGCCAGCAGCAGCCACTCGCGTCCGGCGGCGCGGAAGACGTGCGCGGTGTTGTAGCCGCTCGCGTCGGAGCCGAGGAACGACTTCTGCCGGCGGAACCGCTGCGGGCCCATCGTCTGCAGGTACGGCGTGGTGCCGCGGGTGTCGTCGCCGGACACGTCGTGGTTGCCCGCGAGCACGCTGTAGGCGACGCCGGCCGAGTCGGCGATCTTGAACGCCTTGTCCACGGCCTGGAACGACGTGACGTCGGCGTCCTGTGTGAGGTCACCGAGGTGGGCCAGGAAGACGATGTTGTTGTCCGGTTTGCCGCTGTTCTGGATCACGTACCGCAGCGACGCTTCCTGCGGTTCCGGGTTGATGCTGTTCTGGCTGCCCCAGTAGAGGTACTGGGTGTCCGGCATCACGGCGACGGTGAACTGGAGGCTCTCGCCGTCCGGGTTCCACCGGCCGCCGCCTCGGTTCGCGCTGTCCGCGGTCTCGGCCTGGGCCGGTACGGCGCCGAGCGCACCCAGCGCCGTCGCGCCGACGCCGGCCAGCCCCGCGTTGCGCAGGAAGGACCGTCGGTTCGGGCCCGCCTGGTTTTCGCGCATGATGTGCCTCATTCGGTTTTCCGGGAGAATCCTGCAACGGCCCGGACGCTATTCCCGCCTGCTTGAGCCGACACGAACACCAGATGGCCGATTCACGTCGGCTCCCTTACGTCGACGCCTTTCGGGTTGACAATCCTTGTCCTGCTTGACAATTCCTGTCCGGTGCGCGATTCCCGCGCTACTCCGGCGGCAGCTCTCCGGAAAGCGCCCGATACACCGGCCGCAGCAATTCGGTGACGTCCTCACCGCCCGCCGTGATCGCGAACGGCGGCGCCTGGTCCAGGAGCGCGCCGGACGACGAGCCGTGCAACTGCGGCGCGCCGCCCAGGCCCGGAGCCGGGCCGCTGACGAAGAAGGCGTCCATGACTTCGGTCAAGGGCGGGAACTCGGGATCGAGCGGCTCGGCGGAGATCAGCCGGTTCTTCAGCTCCTCCAGCAGCGCTTCGCGGTCCCGGCCGCGCAGCGCGAGGACGGTGAACGGGTCGTCGCCGACCCGCGCCACCAGCGCGGAGAACACGGCGTTCAGGTGCCCGCACGGCACCTCGGCGTCCGGGCAGGTGCAGTCCAGCGACACCTCCCGCGCCGACGACGGGAACAACGGCAGCCGGACCGCCTTGAAGATCTGTTCGACGTCACGGGGCAGTTCGCCCCGGAGCAGCTGGACCGTCAACGACGCTTTCGCGGCGAGCGCCTGGGTGATCACCGCCCAGTCCGCCTTCCCGAACGCCGTCAGCCCGATCCGCACCTGGTACGGGCGGCCGTCCTGCACCTCGGCGTCGACACGCCCGGCACCGACCTCCAACGACACGACGCTCCCCCGGCCGTGCGCGGGCAAGAGAACGCCGACCGCCGTCAGCGCCCGGACGAACCGGGTCGCCCACCACGGGAGCGGCTCAGTCATCGATCGCCTCCTCTCCCAGGGCCAGGACCCCGCGCAGCGCGTCCGCGGACAGTTCGGTGAGCCCGCTTTCGCCCTCGCCGACGACCATGCCCGCGAGCGCGCGTTTCCGGGTGATCAGGGTGTCGATGCGGTCCTCGATGGTGCCCGGGCAGACGAACTTCCGGACCTGGACGGTGCGCCCCTGCCCGATCCGGAACGCCCGGTCGGTGGCCTGGTTCTCCACGGCCGGGTTCCACCAGCGGTCCAGGTGCAGGACCTGGCTGGCGGCGGTCAGCGTGAGCCCGGAGCCGCCCGCCTTGAGCGAGAGCAGGAGGATCCGCGGCCCGTCGCCGGCCTGGAAGCGGTCCACGATCGCGTCTCGCGCCCCTTTGGCCAGGCCGCCGTGCAGGAACGCGACTTCGGCGCCGAGCCGGTCCGTCAGGTGGGGCACGAGCAGGTGGCCGAATTCGGTGTACTGCGTGAAGCACAGCACCCGATCGCCCGACGCCAGGATTTCCGCGAGGAGCTCTTCGAGGCGGGTGACCTTGCCGGAGCGGTGCCCGATCGGCGAGCCGTCGTGCAGCAGGTGCGCGGGGTGGTTGCAGACCTGCTTGAGTTTCGTGATCGCGGCGAGGATGTTGCCACGGCGCTTGATGCCCTGGCTGTTCTCGATCTTCTTCATCATCTCGTCGACGATCGCGCGGTACAGCGTGCCCTGTTCGCGGGTGAGCCGGTACTCCTGCCGGATTTCGATCTTCTCCGGGAGCTCGGGGACGATCGCGGGGTCCGTCTTCACCCGGCGCAGCAGGTACGGCTGCGTGAGCCGGCGCAGGCCGGCGGCCACGGCGGTGTCGCCCCGGCGTTCGATCGGCGCCGCGAACCGCTGCCGGAACTCGAACCGGCTGCCGAGCAGCCCGGGGTTGAGCAGGTCCAGCACCGACCACAGGTCGGCCAGCCGGTTCTCCACCGGGGTGCCGGTCAGCGCGAGCCGGTGCCCGGCGGTGAACCGCCGCACCGCCTTGGCCGTCGCGGTGTCGGCGTTCTTGATGGCGTGCGCTTCGTCGAGCACCAGGCGCCGCCAGGTGACCGTCTCGAGCTCGCCGGCGTCACGGGCGGCGGTGGCGTAGGTCGTGACGACGAGGTCGGCCGCGGCGACCTGCTCGGCGAGCGCGTCCCCGTGCGCGCGGGCGCTGCCGTGGTGGGCGAGGACACGCAGGCCCGGCGCGAAGTTCGCCGCCTCCCGCTGCCACATGCCGACCAGCGACACCGGGCACAGCACCAGCGTCGGCCGGTGATCGTCCTCGGCCCGCTCGAGCGCCTCGAGCGCCAGCGTCTGGACGGTCTTGCCGAGGCCCATGTCGTCGGCCAGGCACGCCCCGAGCCCCAGCGCCGCCATGAAGGCCAGCCAGGCGACACCCCGCTGCTGGTAGGGGCGCAGCGTGGCCCGGAACGACGGCGGCAGCGCGACCGGCCGCAAACCCTGGTGGACCCGCTCGGCCAGGACGTCGCCGACCCAGCCGTCGGCGCTGACGCCGGTGACCGGGAGCGGCGCCTCCCGCGCGAGGTGGACCAGCTCCAGCAGCTCGGCCGCGGTCGGAGGCCGGGTGTGCCGGTGCGGGTCGCGGCGCAGGAACTCGAGCCCGGCGCGGAGCCGGTCGGCGTCGACGCTGATCCACCGGCCCCGCAGCCGCACCAGCGGTGTCTTCGCCGCGACGAGCTTCGCCAGCTCCTCCTCGCCGATTTCGGTGTCGCCCACCGCGATCGACCAGCGGAACGCGGCCAGTTCGTCGCGGCCCACCCGGCTGCGGGTGACGACCTGCTCCGACGGCGTGCTGCGGACCGACAGCCGCAGCCCGAGCCGTCGCCGGCCGTCCCAGGTGGCCGGAAGCTGCACTTCGAACCCGGCCTCGAGCAGCCGGGTCGCACCGGAGGTGAGGAACTGTTCGGCCTCCTCGACGGTCAGGTCGTGCTCGGACGGCTGGGTCCGGCGCAACGCCGGCGCCAGCATCGGTTCCAGCAGCGCGGCCCGGCCCAGCTCGGCGACGAACAACCCCCTCGGGTCGCGGACCAGCCCGTTCGCCTCGCCCGACCAGATCTGCCCGGCCGAGAGCAGCAGGCTCGGATCGGCCGTCGCGCGCAGGAGGAACTGCAGCTGCCACTTGGTGCCGTCGCCGGTCTGGTCGTCGGGATCGGCCGCGGCGGGATCACGCAGCGTGCCGACCTCGGCCAGCCGGAAACACGCCCGGCCGTCGACGACGTCGGTGTCGGCGACCTCGTCCCACTGCGCGACGGCCTCGGCCAGGACACCGAGCTCACCGAGCGGCAGCTCGACGCGGGCGGCGCCGCCCCGCAACGCGGACAGCCACACGCCGACCGCGCCCCGGCCCCCGCGCAGGTCGACGGGCGGATCCGCCCGCGCCAGCCGGTCCCGGGCCGCCGCGTCGACCAGGGTGTGGAGGGCGTCGGTGACGAGCGCGCGCGGCGAGGCCCCGGTGAGCGGCGCGACCTGCTCGGCCCGCCCGACCGGCGGCATGGCCTTGACCAGCGCGTCGAACGCGACGAAGTCCACGCCCTGCAGCACCGGGCGCCACCGCGCCTCCGCCGCGTCGCCCTGGCGGACCAGCGTCGGCAGCACCCGCCCGCGCCGCACGAGGTCCGCGGCCAGGCGGGCCACCGCCCGCAGGTAGGTGACCGAGGCGCCGTACGAGGCCGCGTCGTCGAGGTCGTCCAGCTCGGTCGCGTCCACGATCAACGCCGGCACCGACCACGGCCGCAACGTCGGCGCCGGGCCACGCCGGCTCGGCGGCAGCTCGGCGGCGGAGAGCGGCCGGTTCGCCCGCGACGGCAGCAGCAGCGTCGCCGACGTGGGCTTGCCGGGGTGCAGCGCGGTCAGCTGCGCGCTGGAGACCGCGAACGGATGCGGCAGCGCGATCTGCGCCGAGCGGCTCGACGTGCCGGCCGGGCCCCGGTCGTGCTCCGCCCACAGCAGCAGACCCCGGCCCGGAGACCACAGAGCGTGCACCAAGGGCAAGGTCTGGAGCTCCTTCGTCCGGTCCGGCTTCCCCGCAGATCGTCGCACGGCGGACGTGGCGCTCGCCCGCGGTTCCCGGGAGGGCTCCCGGCCCGGCCTGGCTACGGTCCAGCCGGCCGGCCAGAGCTTCGCCCGGTCCGCGGTGTGGGCGTGGATCGCGCCGGCCCGCGCGGCTCAGCGGCCGGGCAGTTCGAACCGCATGTGCCAGCGGATCCGGCGGTCGGCGCGCGCCTGCGTCGGCCCGACGCGCTCGAACCCCGCCGCCTCGAACAACGTCGTCGTGCCCACGTGCGCGGCGCTCGAGCTGATCCGCGCGCCCTCGGTGTCGACCGGGTAGCCCTCCACCGCCGGCGCGCCGCACTCGCGGGCGTACTCGACGGCGCCGTCCAGCAACGCCCGGGACACGCCTCGCCGCCGGAACGGCGCCCGCACCACGAAACACACGACGCTCCACACCGGACGGTCGTCGAGCGCCGGGATGGTCCGCGACCGCACCAGCCGCTCCATCCGCGAGCGTGGCGAGACCCCGCACCAGCCGACCGGCGTGGCACCCTCGTAGGCCACGACCCCCGGAGCGGGCGAGCCGGCGCACAGCTCCCGGACCCGCGAGGCCCGCCGCTCACCCCGCAAGGCGCTGTACTCGGCCGAGGTGATCCGGTAGGCCAGACACCAGCAGGCACGCGGGTTCCCGCTGGGGTTGAGCAGCGCCGCGACGTCTTCGAACCGCGACGCGGGACGGACCTCCCAAGGCTCCACGACGGTCACCGGTCCCGCCCTTCCGTGGGTTCTGCCACCAGCGCGAGGCTCAGGTCGCGCAGGGCCCGCAGCTGCGCGGCGCTCAGCGTGCGGGTCATGGCGGTGGCCACGTGCCGCGCGTGCGCGCGGCCGAGGCGGACCTGGACCGACCGCCCCTCCGCGGTCAGCACGATCCGGGACGCCCGGCCGTCCCGGGGATCGGCCCGGCGCTCGACCAGCCCGCGCCGCTCCAGCCGGGCCACGAGCCGGGACACCCCGGCCTGCGTGAGCAGGACGTCGTCCATGAGTTCGGTGATCCGCAGGCCCTCGTCGTGCCCGGCCAGCGCGTAGAGCACGCCGTACTCGCTCGGCGCGAAGCCGCCCCACGCGCCGGCCTGCTCGAACTCGCGGGCCAGCGTCGCCTGCGCCCGGAAGAGGGCTTCCCACGCCTCGTTCGCCAACCGGAAGACGCCCGCCATCGACTTGTCCGACCTCCTCCTGCTCCGCGCTCGGCGCCAGGATATGCCCAGGGGAATACATGCGCAGTCATGTTGTTCTACTCGCTGTCAGCGGCCAGCACCAGAAGGGCGGACCCACCATGACCACGCCGGCACCCCTCGTCTTCGGGCTCGACACCTTCGGCGACGTCCCGGAGGACGACGCCGGCCGGCTGCTCTCGCACGGCGACGCGATCCGCCAGGTCGTCACCGAGGCGGTCCTCGCCGACGAACTGGGCGTGGACGTCATCGCCCTGGGCGAGCACCACCGGCCGGAGTACGCCATCTCCACGCCGGAGACCGTCCTGGCCGGCATCGCGACCCGCACCGAACGGATCAAGCTCGCGTCCGGGGTCACGGTGCTGTCGTCGGACGACCCGGTGCGCGTCTTCCAGCGGTTCGCGACCGTCGACGCCCTGTCCCGCGGACGTGCCCAGGTGATCCTCGGCCGGGGTTCCTTCACGGAGTCGTTCCCGCTGTTCGGCTACGACCTCAAGGACTACGAGGTGCTGTTCGAGGAGAAGATCGACCTCTTCGCCCGGCTCCTGGAGGAGAAGCCCGTCACGTGGGAGGGCACCACCCGTGCCGCGCTCGAGAACGCGGACGTGTTCCCCAAGACCGATTCCGGACGGCTCGACACCTGGGTCGGCGTGGGCGGCTCGCCCCAGTCGGTCATCCGCACCGCCCGCTACGGCCTCCCCCTCATGCTCGCCATCATCGGCGGAGCGCCCGCGCGGTTCGCCTCCTACGTCGACCTCTACCGCCGGGCCGCCGCGCAGTTCGGCACGACGCCGCACCCGGTGGGGATGCACTCCCCCGGCTTCGTCGCCGACACCGACGAGGAGGCCGTGGAAACGTTCTGGCCGCGCTACCGCGTCATGCACGACCGCATCGGCGCCCTGCGCGGCTGGCCGCCGATCGGCCGGGGGCAGTACGAGGCCGAGGTCGCCGAGGGGTCGCTGTACATCGGCTCCCCCGGCACCGTGGCGCGCAAGATCGCGGACGCCGTGCGGACTCTCGGCGTCGGCCGCTTCGACCTCATCTACACCGTCGGCAGCCTCCCGGCGTCGGCCCGGCTGCACGCGGTCGAGCTCTACGGCACCGAGGTCATCCCCCGGGTGCGCGCCCTGCTCGCCGAGGAGAAGGTGTCGGCATGAGCCAGGTTCGCGTCGGCATCGTCGGCGCCGGCAAGGTCGGCACCGTGCTCGCCCGGCTGGCCCTCGACGCCGGCTACGAGGTGCTGATCTCCGGATCCGGTGACCCGGCCAAGATCGCGCTCACGGTCGAGGTGCTGACGCCGGGCGCCGTGGCCACCACCACGGCCGACCTGGCCGCGCGATCGTCCGTGGTGATCCTGGCCCTGCCGCTCGGCAAGCACACCGCCCTTCCCGCCGAGGCGCTCGCGGGCAAGCTGGTGATCGACGCGATGAACTACTGGTGGGAGACGGACGGGATCCGCGCCGACCTCCGCAGCTCGACCAGCGAGATCGTGCAGGCGTTCCTGCCCGCGTCCCGGGTCGTCAAGGCGTTCAACCACATGGGTTACCACGACCTGGAAGCCGAAGCGCAGCCAAGCGGCGCCGACGGCCGCAAGGCGATCGCCATCGCCGGCGACGATCCCGCCGACCTCGCGGCCGTCGCGCGGCTGGTCGACTCGTTCGGCTTCGACCCGGTCCTCGCCGGCTCACTCGCCGACGGCGTCCGGCTCGAACCCGGACAAGAACCCTTCGGTGCCCACGTCGGGGCCGACGACCTGCGCATGATGATCGGCCAAGGAGCGGAGACATGAAGGTCCGGATTCCGGCCATCGCGCTAGGATCTGACATCCACGTCAGGGTCACCACCGGGAGGACGTCGTGCGGATCGGCGAACTGGCGGCACGGGCCGGGGTGAGCGTGCGATCCCTGCGCTACTACGAACAACAGGGCCTGCTCACCAGCACCCGCAGCGCCGGCGGGCAACGGCACTACACGGACGGCGAAGTCGAGCGGGTGGCCTTCATCCAGCGGCTGTTCGACGCCGGGCTGTCCAGCCGCACGATCGCCGAACTGCTTCCCTGCGTGGAATCCCCCAGCGAAGGCAACTCGGACGCCGCCTTCGAGCGGATGCAGCAGGAACGCGACCGGCTGACCCGGCACATCGCCGACCTCATCGACACCCGTGAGTCACTCGACGGTCTTCTCGCCGCGAACCGGGCCCACCGCGAAACGCTCCGGGCGGCCGCAGTCCGCCCGTAGTGCTCAGTCCGATTCGACGAGCCCGGCCATCCGGTCGAGAGTGCGGCGCATCGCCCCACGCGCCGCCCAGCGACCCAAGACGATCACCCGCAGCGGCTCCTGGCTCAGGTCCCAGCTCTCCCGGACCAGGGTGCCTCGATCACCGTGCTCGTCATGACGTACTTGCCGCGGAGATCCATTCTCGTGGCGAAACGGTCACCGAGTGCCCTCGGCCGCACCGGCGAGCCGGACCCGTCGATGTCCCTGTGCCGCACGGGATCGGCGGCTGAAGCCGCCCGGCTGGGACACTTCGCCGGTGATGCGGGAGAAACGTCGATGAGCCACCACACGGAGACGGCGATCGTCCTGCTGGCGATCTGCGCTCTCCTGGTGACGACGGTGTTCGTCGGGAGCCGGGGGCGGGAGAAGTCCGGAGGCCTCGGCCAGGTCCCGCCGGCGGCCCCGGAGTACGCGCGCCGGATCACCGCGCTGCGGGACGAGGACTACGACCTCGTCCTGCGGAGCGGGGCCTGGGTCAACGGCGTCAGCGTGACGTGGCCGTTCGCGAGCCTGCTGGTCAGCCGGAACCAGATCGAGCTGCGCGTCCAGGTACTGATGCCGATCCGGATCACCCGCGCCGAGGTTACCGGCCTGCGCCGGGTGCGTGGCCCGTTCAGCCGCGGCTTCGGGTTCCGGACCGCGTCGGGCCGGTGGGACGAGGTGAGCTTCTGGCCCGTGGGCAAAGCCGCGAAACAGCTGGCCGAGCTCGGCTGGCAGTGAAACCGCACGGCCGCTTCCGACCCGTTCACCCGTTTGCCCCCGCGTTGTACGTTGTTCACAAGCCGTCAGCGCCGATGGGAACCCCACGGGCCACGTGGCTAGGAGGCACTGTGCTGGAAGCGCTGGGCATGACTCCCGACGAAGAGCGGGTCTACCGCGTGATCGTCGGCGGCTACCGGACCGCGCCCGGCGAGATCGCGGGCAAGCTCGGGGTGAGCCGCGCCGAGGTGGACCCGATCCTGGAGGTCCTGCTGGTGAAGGGGCTCGTCAACCGGATCGACGAGCACTACACGTCCGCGCCACCGGACGTCTCGCTCGGCCCGCTGCTGGTGCACGGCCAGGAGAAGCTGGAGGCCGCCAGGGCCGCGGTGACCCAGCTCGCCGAGGAGTACCGCGGCAGCGCGCGGCGGCGGGACTCCGCGCAGCTCGTCGAGGTCATCACCGGGGTCGACGCGATCCGGCGGCAGGCCCTCGCCATCCAGCGCGGCGCCCGCGAAGAGTCGCTGTGGTTCTGCCTGGAGGGCAACGTCGCGATGGCGGCGTCGGAGAACGTCGAGGAGGCGCTGGCGCAGGCCCGCGGCGTGCAGTACCGCGTGATCTACGAGACCGGCCTGCTCGAGGAACCCGGCCGGATCGTCAACGTCCTGGAGGGCATCGAGGGTGGCGAGATCGCCCGCTCGATCTCGAAACTGCCGGTGCGCCTGGCCATCTCCGACCGCTCGGTGGCCCTGTGCCCGCTGGTCAGCCACGACAGCACGGGCGAGCCCACCGCCGCACTCGTCCGGGAAAGCAGCCTGCTGTCCGCGCTGGTCGCGTTGTTCGAGGTCTACTGGGAACGCGCGTCGCCGCTGCGGATCGGCGGCACCGCGCCCACGAGCCACCTCGACCCGGAGGAGCGGCGGCTGCTGTCCCTGCTCATCGGCGGCGTCAGCGACAAGTCGATAGCGACCCAGCTCGACGTCAGCTACCGGACCGTCCAGCGGCGCCTGCAGGACCTGATGCGCCGGGTCAACGCCCGCACCCGGATGCAGCTGGCCTGGCAGGCCAGCAAACTCGGCTGGCTGGACGAGCCGAGCCCCGGGCACCTCCTGCCGCGTGACGGCAGAAGGCACCCGGAGCCCTTGAGCGAGACTATTTCGAGCTGAGCCCGTACGCCCGGAGCACCGTCTGGTCGACGACGTCGCCCGCGTTGTCGGTGGCCTGCACCCGCAACGCGACGTAGGAGTTCGTGGCCCCGAGCGACGGGTGGTCGATCGTGGCCGCATAGGACTTCCCCGTGCGCTTCACGTCGACGGCGCGCCAGGTCTTGCCGTCGTCGTAGGACGCCCAGGCCTTCATCGACCGCACGTCCGGCGCGGCCATCCCGTCCTGGAACCGCGCGCTCAGGCCGATCTCGGCCCGTCGGCCGGCCGGGAGCCGGTTGCCGGCGTCGGCGTCCACCGCGTAGTCCAGCTGCAGCAACGGAAGCAGCGCCGGGGCCGCCGACCCTGCCGATCTCGCCGAGCGGAACGTCCACGACGTCTGCGTGCTGGTGCCGAACAGCCACTCCGGCGAATCACGCCGGACCGACAGGTCGAGCCGGTAGGTCGCCGGGTCCGCGCCGGCGGGGAAGGTGCCGAACGCGTAAGGCTGCTCCGACACGAGCTTGCCGTCACGGAACAGTTTCGCCGACGTGGTGGCCGGGGCGGCCTGGTCGTCACCCTCGTTGAACCCGTAGTGCCCGGCCTGGCTGTCCACGAACTCCGGGATCTGGATCCGGAAGTTGTCGCCTTCGCGGGCCGAGTCCATGCCCGGCACACCCCGCGGGATGGCGGGCCGCACGACCGGCGCGAACCAGTCCTCGGTGAGGTTTTCCTGGCCCGTATAGGTGCGCGGCGCCGCGGTCATACCGCCGTCGAGCGGCGACATCTCGTCCCAGACCAGACCGTGCTTGACCCGGTGCTGCCACAGGATGTCCCCCGAACTCACGTACTCCTCCCGGGTCGACGGCGTCGCCACGTACCGCTGGTACTCGTTGACGGCGAAGTCCTGCCACGGCTTCCACGCGAACCGCTGTTCCTTGGCCTCCCCGCCGCTGCCGGTCTGCCGGTAGTGGGTGGTGACGGTCGCCGTGTTCGCCGCGGTGACCCGGTGGACGAGCTTCTCCGGGATCCGGTCGTGCTCGGTCTGCACCACGTCGTAGAGGTACGGGCTGACCGCGATCCCCTGCAGGCTCAGGAAAGCCGGGAAGCGCTTGATCTTGGCGAGGAGCGCGAGGCCGTCGTCCCGGTCGAGCTGGACGGTCGGGATCGGCAGGAACGGCGCCGCGCTGACCGACGGCACCGACGCGGTGCCCCAGCCGTCCGGCACGGTGATGAAGACCATCACCGCACCGGCGTCCGCGGCGGCCCGGGAGACCTCGTCGCGGTTGTAGTCCGCCGGGTCCGGGTCGACGATCGCGGCCTTCCCGCGCACGTTCGCCTTCTTGAAGTCCGCCGGTTTGCCCTGCCCTGCGGAAACCGCCTGCAGCAGCCGCCAGCCGTCCAGTTTGGGCGAGCCGGCGAGGTAGCGGGTCGTGAGCGGGTCACGGCCGCCCAGGACGTTCGCCGTCAACGGCGGCGCGATCCGCGACCAGCGGGAGCCGAACTCGAAGGCCCCGGTCGTCACCTTCGGCGTCGGGGTGACCCAGAGTTCGCGGGTGTAGTCGAACTGCATGGCGTAGTTCGCGATCTTGCGCGGACCGAGCTCCCGGTAGGTGTAGTAGCTCCAGATCCCGGCCTGTTCCGACGGTTTCGGGGTCTCGATCTGGACCTTCACCGCCTTGCGGGCGTCCAGCACGATGGTCGTGTCACCGGTGATCCGGATCTCCGGCTGGACGACCTGGTAGGCGGAGAGCCCGGTTTCGTCGCCGTCCACCTGCGCGGTCAGGTAGTAGACGCCCGCGCCGAGTTCGACCGTCAGGCTGTCGCCGCCCAGCCAGGTGTTGACGTCGAAGCGGTAGTCCTCGCCGTACATCAGCAGCCACGGCGCGACGGTGGGCTTGCCCTGCAGGTCGAGGGCGGTGAGGGTGACCTTGTGCTTCGGCGCGGTCTTGTCCGCGCCGAGCGAGGTGTGCACGACCACGCCGTCCGCCGTCGCCGTGAGCCGCCCGCTGTAGGTGCCCGCCGCCAGTTTCGCCGGGTCGCCGGTGATCGTGACGCTCGCCTGGCCGCCGGCGGACAAGTCCACAGTGGATTTGTCGATCCGGATGCCGTCGGCGGCGGGGACGCCGGCGAGGGACTTGGCGTCGAGGGCGAGCTTCAGCGAGACCGGCGTGGTGCCGGTGTTGGTGTAGGTGACCACTTTGGACACCGGCGCCCGGCCGTCCTCGACCGCGCCGAGGTTGAGCGTGCCGGTGGCGAACACCTTCTGCTTCACCGCGCGGGCCACGTCGACCCGGCCGCCGCCCTGCTCGAACACCGAGAGTCCGTTGGCGGTCAGGGAAGTGCTGGCCAGGGCGTCCTTGAGTCGGCTGCCCGTCCAGTCGGGGTGCTGCTGGGCGAGGATCGCCACCGCGCCGGCGACGTGCGGCGTGGCCATCGAGGTGCCGGAAGCGGCGGTGTAGTGGTCGTCGACGACGTCGCCCATGGCAGTCCCCGCGGCGCGGGCGGCGACGATGCCGACGCCGGGCGCGGTGATGTCGGGCTTGACGGCGTTGTCGCCCAGGCGCGGGCCGCGGCTGGAGAACGGCGCCAGGCTCTCGTCACGGCCGACCGCGCCGACGGTCAGCGCGGCCTCGGCGGTGCCGGGCGAGCCGATCGTGTAGGCGCCGAGTTCGCCGTCGTTGCCGCCGGCCACCACGAAGAGCGTGCCGGTCTGCGCGCTGAGCGCTTCGAGCCCGAGGCTGAGCTCGTCGGTGCCGTCGGTCGGGCCGCCACCGAGGCTCATGTTGACCGCCTTGGCGCCGGAGTGCGCCGCCCACTCCATCCCGGCGAGGACCCAGGACTCGTAGCCGAAGCCGTCGTCGTCGAGCACCTTGCCGACGAGCAGTTTCGCGCCCGGCGCGGCACCCTTGAGCCGGCCGCCCGAAGCGGCGCCGGAGCCCGCGATCGTCGAGGCGACGTGCGTGCCGTGGCCGAAGTGGTCGGTGGTGTCGGGGCTGGTCGTGAAGTTGACCGCCTCGCTCACGCGACCGGCGAGGTCGGGATGGGTGGGGTCGTAACCGGTGTCGAGCACGGCGACCGTGGTGCCGGTGCCGTCGTAGCCCGCGGCCCACGCCTCGGGCGCGCCGATCTGCGGGACGCTGCGGTCGAGGGAGGCGCGGACCTTGCGGTCCAGGGAGATCCGCTCGATCGCGCTGCTCGCCGACGAGGTCCAGAACGCGGTGGCGTTGGCCTTGCTGGCCCGCGCGGAACGACCATTGACGCTGGTCAGCGTCGCGCCGAACTCGGCGGCGGCCGGGGCGGCCTCCTTGGCCCGGAGATCGGCGCCCTTGCGGTAGGTGAGGATCAGCGGGAGCGTCTTCGACTGCTCGTCGGCGTATCCCTCGGCGATCAGCTCGGTGACGTCGAACAGGGTCCGGTCGACCTGCTTCGAGCCCAGCCGGGGTGCGACGTCCTCGGGGAAGACGCTGAGGTGGCCGTCGATCTCCTGCTGGTGGAACCGGATCTTCTCCCGGCCGGGAGCGGGCTGGATGGTGGCGGCCTGCTTGCCGCCAGGCTGCCGTTCGACCTGGACGACGTCCCCGGTGAGCAGGGTGACCGAATGACGTTCGACGGCCGCGGACGACGGTACCGCTTGCGGGCCGGGGGCCGCGTCCGCGGCTCCGGCGGTGCCCGCGGCCAGGGTGGCGGCGCAGGTCAGGACCAGAACACGTGATGTCCAGTGCATCGCACCAGGCTCGCGCCGGTGCCGTCATCCGTCACTAGGGCGGCGGCGTCCGAAACACGACACGTCGCATCTTCGTCAACGGCTGACGGACGGGCCGGGCTGTCAGGAGCGTCGCAGCCCGGTCAGCAGGACGTCGAGGTAGCGGCGGCCGGTGGCGCCGCGCTCGGCGGCGCCGAGCCCGGGCTGGACGTTCACGGCGTAGGCGACCCCGCACATGAGGGACATCAGGTCCCTCTCGGACACCCCGGGATCGACCACGCCCGCCGCGTGCGCACGATCCAGCAATCGGCCGAACAGGCCGGTGAGCCGCCGCTTGAGCTCGGCGGTGCTCGTGAGCGCGTCGACCGGGGCGGCGAACACCGGCAGCAGGGACGCGTCGGTCAGCTGCGCCTCGATCCCCGCGGCCAGGAACCCGCGCAACGCCGGCCACGCGTCGGGATCGGCCAGTGCCTGCTCGGCGTGCTCCGCCAGCGCCTCCAACGCGGGCGCGGCGACCGTTTCCAGCAGCGCCTCCGGCGTGGGGAAGTGCCGGTAGACCGTGGCGACCCCGATGGACGCCGCCCGGGCCACGTCGTTGAGCTGCAGCGGCTTGCCTTCGTCGACGTAGCGGCGGGCGGTTTCGACGATGCGCTCCCAGTTGCGGGCGGCGTCCTTGCGCAGCGGGGTGGAGGTCACGCCCGCAGTATAAACGGATGAGTTATCCACCTGTGCTACGGTGAAACGGATAGCTCATCCGGATCGGGCCGAAAGGGACCCTGATGCCCACCACCACGCATGACAGCGTCGACGTAGCCGGCACGACCCGCACGTTCACCACGGTCGAGCCCGCGGAGGACACCCCGTCCCGCGCGCTCGTCCTGGTTTTCCACGGATCGCGCCAGACCGGCGACAAGCACCGGGCGTTCACCGGCGAGGCCTTCGACCGGCTCGCCGCCGACGGCACCGCCGTCGTCGTCTATCCGGACGGCTACCGGGGAAACTGGAACGACGCACGCCGGGAAAGCCGGTTTCCCGCCCGGCTGGCGGGAATGGACGATCTCGCGTTCACCCGGGCGGTGATCGCCGAGCTCGCCGCCCGGAACCGCATCGACCCGCGGCGCGTGTTCGCGATCGGCTTCTCCAACGGCGGCCAGCTGGTCATGCGGCTCGCCCACGAGACACCGGGGCTCCTCGCCGGTGCGGCCGTGATCGGCGCGACCATGCCCGCGCCGGAGAACTTCCTCGCCACGGACACCCCGCCGGCACCGCTGCCCATGCTCTTCATCCACGGGACGAAGGACCCGATCATCTCCTACGACGGCGGCACGATGAGCTGGTGGCAGCGGCAGGTGTTCAAGGTCGGCGGAACAAGCTGGTCCGCACCCCGGACCGCCCGGTACTTCGCCGAGCGCAACGGCATCACCGCCGACCCGATCACCACGCGCCACCCGTCCCGGCCCGGAGCCGCCACCACGGTCGAGCGCTCGGAGTACCGCGAGGACGGCAAACCGCCCGTGGTGCTGTACACCATCCTCGGTGGCGGTCACACCGTCCCCGGCCCGGCCGGCAACCCCCGGATCCTCGGCAAGACCAGTCACGAGGTCGACGCCGCCGACCTCGTCGGCACCTTCTTCGGACTCCAGGAGGAGCAGACCGTCCGCGAGCCGCGCTAATGCGTGCCAGGCTACGCAGATCACGTCGAGAATGGCCCGGAAGAACAGAAACCACCGAAAAGGCGTGACACCCCAAAGCGACGATAATCGACCTTTTCGACATCTTGAGCATCAGCCGGGCGTTCACATTTCCTGCTCGCGGCAAAAGATCCGGCACGGTCTCGCCGACGTCGAATACCCCCATACGGGGGCTTGGGGTATCGGTCAACTGGGCGAGACGGTACGTTGACGACGGCAACCCAGGACCTCGGTGCCACAGAGAGTCCTTCTTGCGTGGTAAATGCGCTACCACTGCCTCCTCGGTATTCACGCACCGTCGTCTGCGCATTTCGTCATCGCCGTCGCACCGCGCCGGCGGATCATTGCCTAGCTGTTCCAGGAAAAGAAATCGTGATGCGACGCATCCGTACCATTGTCCGGGTCCTGTTCGGGGCCACCGTCGCGACGGGCGGCCTGATCGCACTGGCGCCGGCGGCGCAGGCCATCACCATCCCGGTGGCCTGCAGCGAAAACGCCCTGGTCGCGGCGGTCAACCTGGCCAACTCGACCCCCACCGCGGACACCCTCGTCCTGGCGGGTGGCTGCACCTACGCCATGACCAGCGCCCACGGCGGCGCGGCGAACGCGCTGCCGGTGATCACCACCCCGATCGAGCTGATCGGCCCCGCGACCGTCACCAACGCCTCGCTGCTGGGCCTGGGACTGTTCCGGATCGCCGAGGTCGGCCCGACCGGCAACCTGACCCTCACCACCGGGGTCTCCTTCACCCGGGGCAACGTCCTCGGCAACGGCGGCGGCATCCTCAACGGCGGCGCGGTCACCCTCACCGGGAGCACGCTGACCGGCAACACCGCCTCCGGCAACGGCGGCGGCCTCGCCAACGCCGACACCCCGTCCGGCACCGCGCCCGCCGCGACGTTCACCAACAGCCCGTTGTCGGGCAACACCACCCTCCTCGGCGACGGCGGGGCCATCTACAACGGCCTGCGCGGGACCCTGACGGTCACCGGCGTCTCCGGCAGTCCCCTGTTCGTCACCGGCAACAGCGCGGGCCGGGGCGGCGGCATCTCCGCGGTCGGCTCCACCGCGACCACCCTCACCCAGACCGCGGTGACGAACAACCACGCACTGCTGCTCCTCGGTTCCGCCGGCGGCGTCTACCGCCAGGGCGGCACCATGACCACCACCACTTCACCCATCACCGCCAACACCCCGGACAACTGCGTGGGCAGCGTCCCGGCCGTCCCCAACTGCACCGGCTGACCACCCCACCGGCGCACCCGACGCCCCCGCCGACCTTGACCGGCCGGCGGGGGCCACTCGGCTCGGAACCGTTTCGCCGCAGCGCCACGGTTGTCACGCGGGGCGTGGTGCGGGCTGACGGTGCCCGCTGAAACAGTCGCGAAATGCGTGGTCAGGCTGTCGTCTCCAGTTCGCCGAGCTGTTTCCGCAACGCGGCGCGGATGCTGCTGCGAGCCTCGTCCCCGACGGCGATCCGCAAGGGCGGGTTCGGGGTGTCGGCGGCGAACAGGATGGCGTCGACCACTTCCTGCGGGTCGCCGACGGTGCGCCGACCGCCGACGAGCTGCGCGACCGGCTCAACACGCCGGCGGAGGACGATCGGCTGAGCTGAACGGTGCTGGCGCAACCTCTTCGGCACCTCGCGCAGCACCCTCGACCGGCAAGCCGGCATCCTGCTGGGCGACCGCGTGCCCGCTGTTCGCGCCTCGCCACAGCCGACCTGACGACCAAGCACACCGCGGAAGGCACCGAGACGTCCGACGGACCATGACAGGGGCCTCACCTCTGCGGCGCGGAACCGAAGGACCTCAGCCCTCGGCGGCTTCGGCGTCTTCGTCCGGGGGACGCTTCCACTTGAGCTTCACCTCGAACTGCCCGTCGATGCCCGTTTTCGCGATCACCGCGCCCGCCTCGGCCGAGAGCTTGATGCCGAACTTGATCTCCACCTCGTCCGGTTTGCGGGTCATCGCCTGGAACTGGCCGAGGGCGGCGGACGCCGCGTCCTTCACCGCGCCCAGCGCTCGCTCGAACGACACCTTCGCGTCGACCACGAGGTCTTCGCGGCGGGACACCCTGGCGGTCGACGGCCCTTCGGCGACCTCGACCACCACTTCGCCGCCCTGCTGCAGTTCGAACCGGGCCAGCTCCGTCATGCCTGCTCCTTCACTGTCCACACGGGACGGTCAGCCACTCGCCGGCGGGTACGTTGCGGCGGACGGTGTCCAGGTCCGCCAGCAGCGCGTCCAGCCGCGAAGGGTCGTCCAGGTACTCCAGCACCGCCCGGTAGAACGCCCCGGTCATCGTGGCCGGCATCAGGTCGGAGGCGTCGAAGCACAGCCGCTGCCGCGGCGACGTCAGCGTCGAGGAGACCTGGCGGCTCACCACGTCCTCGTAGACGCCCCCGACGTTCCGGTCGACCGAGAACACGCTGCCGTGGTGGATGCCGGGCCAGATGCGCTGCGCCTGGTCCGAGGCGAGGTACCGCATCAGCTCGCGCGCCTGCGGGGTGTCGTGGAACATCGCGGCGAGGTCGGCGGACACCTCCGACACCGCGGGCCCGGGGAACGGGAAGAACGCGAAGTCGCTCCCCGGCCTGGGCGCACTGCCGTCGGCGCGCTTCATGGCCGCATAGCCGCCCATGACGAACGACGCCTGGTGCTCCAGCACGCACCCGGCCGGCCGGGTGAACAGGCCACGCCCGGCGTCACCGAAGTCGGTCAGCAACGCCGCGGGCGCGCCGCCACGCACCGCGCCCGGCACGGCGACCAGCGCACCCCAGTCCGTCCAGGCCTGGCTCACCTGCGACGAGCTCCACGGCAGCTTGCCCGCCGCCCACTCCCGGTAGACGTCGGGACCGGCCGAGTGCAGCAGGATGTCCTCGATCCAGTCCGTCCCGGGCCAGCCGGAGGTCGGCGGCGCGCCCATGCCCAGGCACCACGGCGTGCGGCCCTCGGCGGTCAGCTGCCGGCCGAGCGCGAGCAGTTCGTCCCACGTGCCGGGCCGGGCGCCGCGGAGGTTGCCGACGTCGTACCAGATCGCGCTCTTCAGGTCGGCCTTGACGGCGATCGCGTACTGCCGCTCGGTGCCGGCCTTCTCCAGGTCCAGCCACTGCTGGCCGAATCCCGGCTGCGGGCCGAGCAGGGCGTCCAACGGCTCGAGCTTCCCCCGCCGGGCGTAGGTGGCCAGCGATCCCGGGTTCGGCAGCACCGCGACGTCGGGGGCGGTGCCCCGCTCGACGTCGGAGGCGAGCACCTGGTCGAGCGCGCGGGTGCCCTGGTAGTCGACCTCGACACCGGTCGCGGCGGTGAACGCCCGCAGCACCGTGCGGAAGTCGTCCTCCTCGGCGCCGGTCCACGACGCCAGCACGGTGACGCGGCCGGCGCCACCGGTCCCGCAGGCGCTCGAACCGAGCAGGAGCACGACGAGCACGAGCAGCGGCAGTTTCGTCCACAGTGGATTTCTCATGCGCGGTACCGGTATTCGTCGATGCGGCGGGACATGCCCCAGGCGATGAGGCCGAGGGCGGCGACCGAGAACGCCGGGGCGAGGTACTCGACCCCGCCGGAGTCGGCCGCGTCGCGCACGCCGGCGGTGACGGCCTCGGTGCCCGCGTCGACCGCGCCTTCGCCGACGGCGGCCGGGGCGAACCGGGGCTGGGCCACGAAGTCCGCGACGGTGCTGCCGCAGCCGGCCGCCTGGTCGCAGTGCCGGGCCAGCAGCGCCGCCAGCCCGGTCTGCCCGGCGGAGTCGGTCGCGGCGATCCCGGTCTGCCGGTCGGCGAGCACCGCGTCGGTCCGGGCCCGGACGTCGTCGAGGCGCAGCTGCAGGCCCAGCACGACGGCGAGCGTGACGCCGACCCCCACGGTCAGCGCGGTCGCGCCCAGCAGCGGCAGGTTGAACCGGCGGCGGAACCGGCGCCACAGGTACCACTGGGTACCCACCAGCACCGCGGCGGCCGCGGCCGGGGCGAGCAGCCACACCGGCAGCAGCCCCGGGCTCATGCCGTCTTCGAGCTGGTCGTCGAGCGCCGCCCGCTGCAGCCCCTGCAGCGTCGTGAGCTGCGCGAGCACGCCGTCCGGGCCGTGGAGCAGCCGCGAGGCGTACCACAGGTCGGCCACGCCCAGCACCTCGCTGCCGGGCTGCCGGAAGTGCGCGTCCGCCTGCCCGACCGCGCCGGAGTAGGCCGCGACCAGCCCCGCCACCACCTGCAGGGTGCCGGTGCCGGGGGCCCCGGCCTGGTTGGCCTCGGCCACCTTGGCCAGGCTCTGGCTCGCGCCGGCGAGGCTGTTCGCGTAGTCCTGCCCCGGACCCGCCAGTTTCGCCTCGCCGGTGCGGAAGGCGTCGATGGCGGCCTGGTCGGCTTCGCTCAGCGCCGCACGGGCCGCGGCCACCTCCAGCACCGCCTCGGTCGTGCGGTCGCGGACCGTCCGGGCGGCGTCGAGGACGTGGAGCACCGCCGTCAGGGACACCGCGAGCATCACCAGCGTCGTGGCGAGCTGCAGCCCGAGCAGGCGGAACAGCCGGGCCCGGGTGCGGGTCGGGCGCAGTGCCGGCGGTGCCTCGGCGGTCACGCCGTCGCCTCGCCCAGCGTGGCCTGGCAGGTCGAGCAGAACCGGGCGCCGGCGGGCGAGAGCTTGTGGCACTTCGGGCAGGTGACCGGCGGCTCGTCCGCCGCCGGCTGCGGCTCCGGCTCGCGGGCCGGCGTGGCCGGCCCGATCCGGGACACCCGGGAGATCAGCACGTTGAGGATCGCGCTGAGCCCGGCGTCGGGGTGCAGGCGGACCTGCCCGGCCCCGGCGTCGACGATGTCGACCACCCGGCGCAGCCGGTCGAGGATCTCTTCGTTGCCTTGCTCGGTGGCGAGCCGGACCGCGGTGCCCCACGCCCGCTCGGCGTCTTCGGCCCGGTTCGCGGCCAGCGCGTCGCCGCCCGCGGTGAGGGCCTCCGCGAGCTGCGCCTGCGCGGTGTACTGCAGCACCATCGGGTGCACGAGGGTCGGCTGCACCGGGTCGTGGGTCCACCGGCCGACCACGGTGGCCGGGCCGGCCGTGCGCGCGCCGGCCACCGGCTCGAAGTCGGCCCAGGCGAGCTGGCGGTCTTCGTCGTAGCGGGGCTCCAGCTTCGGATCCAGGTCGACGCGGACGTGGTAGTCCCGGGACTCCCCGTCGGCGAAGGAACCCAGCGACAGCACCAGCTCTCCGTCGCCGTCCGGGCGGCAGCGGTCGGTGAGGTCGTACTCGTGGGGACGCACCTGCTTGACGAACCGCAGTGAGCTGTAGCCCATCGTGCCGACCCGCAGCCGGACCTCGGGCAGCACCTTCGTGAGCGCCGCGCCGATCAGCTCCCGGAAGTCCCCGGTCAGCTTCCGGTCCTCGACGACGGAGTCGGCGCCGCCCCGCAGCACCTTCACGATCTCGGCCAGCTCGTCCGGCACCCAGCCGTCCCCCACTCCGCGGGCGTCGCAGACGAAGAGCCCTTCACACGAGTCGAGGACGGCGACCAGCGCCTCGTGCGTCTCCGACTGGTTCTTGCCGTCGGTGAGCAGGATCGCGTGGCAGACGGCGCCGGTGTGCCCGGCGAACAGCTCTTTCGCGCGGTCGAGCCACCGGCCCATCGCGGTTCCGCCGTACGCGGCCAGGTGCGCGACCTCCTGCCGCGCCGCGCTCCGGGTCGCCGCCGACGCCGCGACGAGCCGGTTGTCGTGCGGGTACACCATCGTCGCGAGCTCGGTGCCCCGCACGACGGCGAACAGCACCCCGTCGGGCAGGACGTCGATCGCGGCCGCGGCCGCCCGCTTGGCCTCCTCGATCTTCGTGTGCGGGTGGCGCATCGAGCTGGAGCAGTCGACCAGCAGCACCTCCGCGGCGGTGGCCGGCCGCGGGCCGGGACCGCCTCGCGCGCTCACCGTCAGGATCGCGTGCATCGCGGTGTCCCCTTCGGCCAGGAACTTCTGCTGGTGCACCTCGATGCTCAGCTCGGCCCCGCTCATCGCCGCCCGCTCCCCTCGTGTCCGCTCAGATCCAGCTCGCCGGCCTGGTCGTGTTGGCCAGGTCGGTCAGCACGTCGTGCGCGTGCCTGCTGCCCGGGGCCCGCCACGCCAGGCCGCGCAGCGCCTCCGCCAGCCCGGCGCGCAGGCCCTTCCGGGTCGGCCCCGCACCGCAGAGCGGCTCCGCGAGCCTGCCGTGGTGTTCGAGGGCCGCCTGCAGCAGCAGCGCCCGCAGCCGGAGGGCGGCCGCCGCGCCGAGGTCGATCCCGGACAGGCGTTCGCCGGCCTCGCGAAGGTGGGCTTCGGACGGCGCGGTCCCGGCGGCGTCCGGCAGTTCCCCCGCCAGCACCCGGATGCCGGCGATCCGGGCCGCCTCGTCGTGCCGCGAGAACTCCGGGACCTCGTCGAGCACGCGCACCGCGCCCGCCCGGTCGCCGCGCGCCAGCGCCACCCTGGCCAGCCCGAACGCGGCGCTCACCTGCCCCCGGTGGACCCACAGGGCCGCGTAGAACGGTTCCGGGTCCTCGCCGGTGTGTTCCGCGCACAACCCCAGCGCGAGCTTCGGCGTCTCCTCGCCGGGAATGTCACGGTAGACCGCTTCGAAGTCCTCGGCCGCGGTCGCGGCGTCCCCCTCGGCCAGCTCGATCAGGCCGCGGTGCCAGTGGAAGCGCCAGTCGTGCGCGGCCCGGCCGGCGAGGGTGCGCTCGACGCACCCCAGGCGATCGCGGGCACCGTCCACATCGGACAGCTCCAGCAAGGCCCGCAGCCTGCGGAATTCGACCTCGACCGAGGACGCCGCCCGCTCCAGCTTCTTCAGCAGCCGGCCGGCGTCCGGGGCCCGGACCGTGCGCAGGAACGCGAGCTGCTCGTCGTGCGGGTCCTCGCGGGGGACCGGGAGGCCGAGCGCGATGTCCCGCGGCGACGGCCGGGCACCGAGGGAAAGCTCGACGCCGGCCGTCCAGTGCTCCAGGGGCGGCGGCTGCCCGAGCCCGGCGTCCAGCAGCACGGCGGGTTCGGTGAACAACGTCGAGACGACCGGCCGCGACCCGCCGTCGCGCAGCGACAGGATTTCGTTGAGCACGCCGTCGAGCTGGACGAGCATCTCCCCGGCGCTGGCGAAGCGCTGCTCGTACGGTGCCACCGCGCGGGCGAGCACGTGCCGGAAGCTGCGGATGCCGAAGGCGATCGGGCCGTCCTGCGCACCCGGCAGGGCGCCGTCGCCGGCGTCGAACAGCTCCTGCAGAGTCTTGCCGACGGTGTGGACGTCCGAGCGGACGGTCAGCTTGTGCCGGCGCAGCTCGTCGTCCGGGGCCTGGTAGCGCCCGGTGCCGACCATCGGGCTCTCGTGGTCGTCGATCCGCCGGATGCCGCCGAAGTCGATCAGCTTGATCCGCTGCTCGCCGTGGATCACGTTGTCCGGCTTCATGTCGCAGTACAGCAGGCCCTGGTCGTGCAGGTAGGCCAGGGCGGTGAGGATCTCCCGGCCGTAGACCACGACGTGCTCGGTCAGCAGCCGGCCCTCCGCCGGGTCCAGGAGGGCGCGGCCCCGGTTCTTCACCTCGCGCAGCGAAAGGCCGTCGACGAACTCCATCACGATGTAGCGGGCCTCGTCGTGGGTCACGACGTCGAAGATCCGCACGATGTTCGGGTGCTCGAGGGCGACGAGCACCTCGCTCTCGTTCTCCGCGATCCGCACCGCGGCGGTGTTGTTGACGTCGATGAGCCCCTTGAGCGCGACGTGCCGGTGGAGCCGGTCGTCGGTGGCCAGGTAGACGAAGCCGAGCCCACCGTGGGCGACGCAGCCCTGGACGTCGTAGCGGCCCGCCACCCGGTCCGCGGGCTTCAGCCGCGGGGCGAAGGAGAACGGGCTGCCGCAGAACGGGCAGAAGCCCTCCTCGGCCGCCGGCTGCCCGGGCAGCGACCGGCCGACCGGCTTGCCGCAGTCGCGTTTCCCGCAGAACCGCTGCGCTTCCGGCACTCCCGGCCGGCCGAGCACCCGGCTGGTCAGGTCGGGCAGGCGGACCACCGGCAGCGGGACGCCGTCGTCCCCGGTGCCCTGCCCGGTGGTCTGCTGCGGCCGGGTGGCGAGGGTGCTGGTCACCCGGCTGGCGGTGGCCGGCGGCGGGCTCACCGGCGCCGGCCGGCCGGAGCCGGCCGGTTCGCCGGGTTCCGGCGGCCGGAGGCCGCACTGCGAGCAGAACCCGGTCCGGCCGATGGTGCCGGTGCACGCCTCCCTCGGGCACGCCGTCATGGGCGGCTCCCGGTCCGGGCGTGCACCGCGGCGGCGTAGGCCGTCAGGGCCCGCTCGGCCGCGTCCAGGTCGCACGGCGCCACGAACAGCGCCTCCCACGCCTGGCCGTACGCCCGGTCGAGCTCCGGGTCCTCGACCCGGCCGTGGTTGACGGCCATCTCGGCGTAGCCGTCCAGCCGGGCCCGCAGCTCGGCCCGCCGGGCGAGCCGGCGGTCCAGGTCCGCGCGCACCCGGCGGCCGTCCTCGACCGCCTCGCCCACGGCCCGCTCGCGGCCGCCGAGATGGCGGGCGACCCCGTCGAGGTCCCCTTTGGCGTCGGTCGCGCGCAGCAGGTTGACCTCGGCGCGCAGCCGGTTCGCCCGCGGGGCCACCGTCTCGACGCCGGTGAAGCGGCCCGCCACGGTGGCCTGGTACTCCTCGATCGCGGCGAGCTCGTCGACGTCCTTGGCGAGCGCGTCGAGGCGCCCGCCCGGGTCGCCGGTGCCGGGGACGGACCGGCCGATGCTGGAGCGCACGACCGTCACCCCCGGGGACGACTCGCGGCGGAACGCCAGCACCAGGCGGAGGCCGAGCCGGTCCGCCCGGCCGGCCAGCGGCGCGAGCAGCTCGTGCACCAGCCGGTCCGGTTCGGCGGCGTCGTCGATGCCGTCGACGACCAGGGTGCGGCCTCGGACGGTGCGGACGGCGGGGGTGGCGGCGAGAGCCAACCGGTCCTCGATGCGGCCGCTCACCTCGCCGACGGTCTTGCCCGACGCGTCCACGGCGAGGTCGACCGCGCCCGCCGGGGGCGGGTCGCCGGCGTCGGCGGGCAGCCTCGGGGCGCTGAACGAGCGTTCCCGGTCGGCGTGCACCACCCCCAGCCGGAGCGCCTTCGCGATCGCCGACTCCTCGCCGCCGGTGACGACCACCCAGACCGCGCCGGAGCCGGGATCGGCCAGCCAGGTGCGCAACTGCCGCACGAACGGCACGTCCACGGCGCCCTCCGGCCGGGCGAAGCTCTCGTCGACGGCGGGATCGCCGGCGGACCACTCCCGCAGCCGCGGCAGGTGACCGAGCATCGTCTCGACCGGGATCATCCACGCGACCCGGCCACCCGCACCGGTGTACTTGCCGACGATCATGCCGACGACGGCTCCGGTGGCTTCGTCGAGCACGGCCGTACCGCTGAACCCCGGCTCGATCGGCTCGGCCTCGGCGGTCTTGTTCAGCTGCATCCACTCGCAGCCGGGGCCGCCTTCGCCGACGAGCGTGCCGAACGTCCACAGCCCGGCGTCCGCGCCGGCCGGGAACCCGTAGGCGCGCACCAGCTGGTGGTCGCGCAAGGACATCCGGTGCAGCGGCGCGCCGAAGACGCCGGCCGCGGGCGTTTCCAGGCGCAGCAGGGCGATGTCCCCGCGCTCGTCACCGGACGGCGGCACCCAGCCGCCCGCCACCACGGTGGCGTGACCGCTGTCCACGTCGGGGAGGCCGACGAAGTCGACCGGGATCCGTGCGGCGGGCCCACCACCGCGTTCGACGACGTGCGCGCAGGTCAGCAGGTGCCGTTCGTCGAGCATCGTGCCGGCGCCGAGGATGCGGCCCGCGTCGTCGCGCAGGCGAACCCGCCACCGGCGCCGCTCCGCCTCCAGCCCCATTGCGCGGACCCTACGCCGACGATGGCGCCGGGTGGCGCGAGAACGCGGAACTGGGCCGGGCCGGACGAGCGCCCTCACCCGGATGGAGTGCAGCCGGTGCCGCCGCGGGCCGTCACCCGGTGAGGTCTCCCTCCTCCTCGTTGCGCTTCGCGTAGAACGCCACCTTTTCCTCGTCCACCGTCACGCCCAAGCCGGGCCCGGACGGCACCTTCAGCCGGCCCGCCGCGAGTTCGAGCGGCTCCACGATGTCGTCGGCGTGCAGGTAGTACATGCTGTCGATGGCCCGCGACAGCACCGGCGTGCTCGCCACCACCGCCAGGTGCGCGGCCGTCGCGATGCCCAGTTCGCCGCCGCTGTGGAGGTTCATCCCGAGGCCGAACGTCTCGCAGTGGGCGGCCAGCGCCTTCGTCGCCGAGATCCCGCCCCACTTGTAGACGTCACCGTGGATGACGTCCACCGCGCCGAGCCGCACCGCCGGGGCGAACTCCTCGAAGCGGACCACGCACATGTTGGTGCACAACGGGATCCGCACCTTCGCCCGCACCTGGGCCATGCCCTCGATGCCGGCGCACGGGTCCTCGAGGTACTCGAGGTCGAGCTCCTCCAGGGACAATCCGGCGCGGATCGAGTCGGGCACGGACCACGCCGCGTTCGGGTCGACGCGCAGCTCGACGTCCGGGAGCGCGCGCCGCAGCTCGCGCATGATCTCCACGTCGCCGCGGACGTCCTTGGTGCCCTTGAGCTTCACGGCCGTGAAGCCGCCCTCGGCGACCACCTTCGCCGCGTGCTCGCCCAGTCCCTGGGCCAGTTCCCGGCCGGCCGCGCCGGGCGCGTCGGCGCGGGTGATCAGCGCCGTGATCGGGACCTCGTCGCGGACCGGGCCGCCGATCAGGTCGGTCACGGACTGGCCGGTGCTCTTGCCCATCAGGTCCCAGCACGCGACGTCGAGCGCGGCCAGCGCCGCGTACCCGAGGTACCCGTGGAAGAACGGCACCATGTGGTGGCGCCGGTGGAACGCCTCCAGCGCGAACGGGCTCGTGCCCACCAGCTCGGCGCCGAGCTTGCGGGCCAGCTCCGCGACCGGGCGGCCCCACATGGTCTCGCCCCAGCCTTCGACACCGGTGTCGGTGCGCAGCCGCACGACGGTGCGGGTCTCGCCCGTCTTCGTCTCGAACGAGCTGGTGAACGGGTTGGTCAACGGCAGGTTCACGACCCGCACGTCGACGTCGGTGATCTTCATGCCTCCCCTTCGGCGTGGGTTGCGCGGGTGGCCGCGTCGAACGCGCGGATCGCGTCCGCCAGCGCGGTCACCCGGTCTTCGAGCAGGTCCGCGCCGTCGTGGACGGTCGCGGTGGTGGCGTCGTCGGTGCTACCGCCCGCGCGGGCCCATTCGCCGTGGCGCTCCACGGTCAGCCCCGGGTACGGCGGGTGGGCGAACAGCGGTGGTGGCGTGACGTCGGGGCGCGGCTCGCGGGGCCGCACCAGGCCGCAGTGGGCCGCGAGCATCAGCGACGTCTCGAACTTCCCGGCGTGGCCCGGCGAGGAGTCGTCGCCGAGCGAGAAGTAGGAGCACGCCGCGAGCGCGACGTCGGCCCGCAACGCGTACTCCTTGACCGCGAGCCGCATGATCTCGTCGTTGCCACCGTGGCCGTTGACCACGAGCACGCGCCGGAACCCGCTGGTGGCGAGCGAATCCAGGACGTCGGCGAGCACCGCCTGCAGCGTCGAGGCCCGCAGCGAGACCGCGGCGGCGAACAGGTGGTGCGGGCTGTGCCCGAACGGCAGCGCGGGCAGCCGCACGACCGCCGGTCCGCGGTCGAGCCGCCGCAGCGCGCGATCGACGACGGCCTCGGCGAGCATCGTGTCGGTGCCCATCGGCAGGTGGGCGGCGTGCTGCTCCTGCGAACCGATCGGCAGCAGCGCGATCGCCGATCGGGCGGCGTCGCGCACCTCCGGCCAGGTCATCCGCGTCAGTTCCGGCACGTGGTCTCCCCTCCCAGGTCTCGGCGTGGCATCGTGATCGCATGAGCACCGGCGAACGCCCGGCCCTGCGGCTGGTCCCGGCGCCGGCCGCGCCCGAGGCCGACGCCGGCCCCGTGCTGGGCGCCGTCGAGCTGCTGCCCGGCCGGGTCCGGGCCGCGCTGCTCGACCTGTCCGGCACCGTGCTGTGGCGCGCCGAGGCGGCCTACCCGCGCGGCACCGCCGACCGGGCCGACGTCGACGCCGCGCTGGCCGAGGTCGCCGCGTTCCCCGCCTCGCCGGTGGGTGTCGGCGTGGCCGCCGCCGGTCTGGTGGACGCCGACGCGGGCGTGATCATCGAGGTCAACGAGGTGCCGGCGCTGCACGGTTACCCTGTCGCGGCGGTGCTCGCCGGGCTGGTGCGCGCGCCGGTCCACATCGAACACCGGGCGCGCCTGCAGGTGCTGGGCGACCGCTGGTTCGGCCCGGGCCGCGGGCGCACGACCTTCGCGTCGGTGTCGACGGGCGAGGTGCTCGGCGTCGGCCTGCTCTACGACGGCGAGGTGCTGGCCCCGCCGGGCGGCCGCAGCGGCGCGCACATGACGGTGGCCGCGAGCGGCCGCCGCTGCACCTGCGGGGCCCGCGGCTGCTGGAAGACCGTGGCGACCACGCCGTGGCTGCGCGCCGAGGCCGAGCGGCGTGGCCTCGGCGCGCGCACGGTGCGGGAGCTGGCGGGCCACCCGCTGCTGGACGAGTACGCCGGCAACATCGCGCTCGGCCTGGTGAACATCCAGCAGCTGTTCGCGCCCGGCCTGTTCGTCCTGCACGGCGAGGCCGCCGAGGGCGGGGAACGCTTCCGGGCCCGGATCGAGCAGCGGCTGCGCGAGGACTCGTCGTGGGCACGCACCGCGGAGCCGCCGCGGGTCGTGGTGAACGAGGGCCCGGCCGACGACGTCGCGCTGCTCGGCGGTGCGGGCCTGGTCCTGTCGCGACGGTGACGCCGTCACGCCGTCACCCGGCGGCGCGCCCGGCGCGGATCGGGGTTCGGCACCGCGTCGAGCAGGCTCTTCGTGTACTCGTGCGACGGTGACGCGAACAGCTCCTTCGAAGCCGCCAGCTCCACGATCTTCCCGGCTCGCATCACCGCGACCCGGTCGGCGATCCGCTGCACGACCGCGAGGTTGTGCGACACGAAGACGTAGGTCAGCTTCAGCCGGTCCTGCAGCTCACCGAGGAGATCCAGGACCTGCGCCTGCACCGAGACGTCGAGGGCGCTCGTCGGCTCGTCGAGCACCACCAGGCGCGGCTCCAGGGCCAGCGCGCGGGCGATGGAGATCCGCTGCCGCTGGCCGCCGGAGAACTCGTGCGGGTAACGGTCCTGGACCTGCGGCGGCAGCCCGACGGCGTCGAGCAGGCCCGCCACCCGTTCGCGCACCTGCGCCCGGCCGCGACGGCCGCGCAGCGAGGCGTCGTGCGTCACCAGTGGCTCGCTGACGATCTCCGTCACGCGCAGGCGGGGGTTCATGCTCGAGTACGGGTCCTGCAGCACCACCTGCATCTCGCGGCGCACCCTGCGCAGGCTCGGGGCGGGCATCCCCAGCAGGTCCGCGCCGTCGAAGCGCACCGTGCCCGCGGTGGGCTCGATCAGCCGCAGCAGCAGCCGGGTCAACGTCGTCTTCCCGCTGCCCGATTCGCCGACCACGGCCAGGGTCTCCCCCGCGACGACGTCGAGGTCGACACCGTCCACTGCGGACAGTGCGCCGTAGTCCTTGCGCAGCCCGCGGATCTCGACCAGGTTCGTCATACCCGCTCCAGCTTCGGTGTCGCACGCAGCAGCTCGCGTGTGTAGTCCTCGCGCGGCGCCTCGAACAGCGGCACCACGTCCCCGGTTTCGACGACCCGGCCCGACTTCAGCACCACGACCCGGTCGGCGACCTCCGCGACCACGCCGAGGTCGTGAGTGATGAGCAGGACCGCCATGCCGTGCCGCCGCTGCAGGTCGACCAGCAGCTCGAGGATCTGGGCCTGCACGGTGACGTCGAGGGCGGTGGTCGGCTCGTCGGCGATGAGCACCCGCGGCCGGCCGACGAGCGCCATCGCGATCATCGCGCGCTGCCGCAGGCCGCCCGAAAGCTGGTGCGGGTACTGCGAAGCGCGGCGTTCGGGATCGGGGATCCCGGCCTCCCGCAACGCCGCCACGGCGGCCGCCCGCGCGTCGTGCCGCGACGCACCCTGGTGCTTCCGGACGACCTCGGCCACCTGGGCGCCGATGCGCTTGACCGGGTTGAGGCTGGTCATCGGGTCCTGGAAGACCATGGCGACGTCGTTGCCGCGGATCCCGCGCAGGTCCTTTTCGGACAGCCGGAGCACGTCGCGGCCGTCCAGGAGGACCTCGCCGCCGGCGTAGACGCACGGCGGCTCGGGGTTGAGCCGCAGCACGGACAGCGCCGTCGCCGTCTTGCCGCTGCCCGACTCCCCCACCAGGGCGACGGTCTCGCCTTCGGCCACGGACAGGCTCACCCCGTCCGCCGCGGTCACCGTGCCGGTGTCCACCCGGAACTCGATGCTCAGGTCGGTGATCTCCAGCAGGCTCATGAGCGGTACGCCTTCGGGTCCGCGACGTCGCGCAGGACGTCGCCGGTGATGTTGACGGCCAGCGCGGTGAGCATCAGCGCGACGCCGGGGAACACGGCCACCCACCACGACGTGCCGAGGTACAGCTGGCCGTCGGCGAGCATGCCGCCCCAGGTGACCGTCCGCTTGGGGACGCCGAGGCCGAGGTAGCTCAGCGACGCTTCGGCGACGATCGCCGCGGCGACGTGCAGCGTGCCGATGGTCGCCAGCGGCGCCATCACGTTGGGCAGCAGGTGCCGGCGCATGATCGTGAGGTTCGTGACGCCGATGGCGCGCGCCTCCGTCACGAACTCCCTGGTGCGCAGGGAAAGCACCTCGGAGCGGATCACGCGGGCGTAGGAGACCCAGCCGGTGAAGCCGAGCACCAGCACGACGTACCAGAGGCCGGAGCCGAGGAAGCCGACGATGGCGAGCGCGAGCAGGATCGACGGGAACGCCAGCTGGATGTCGGCGATCCGCATCAGGATCCGGTCGAACCAGCCGCCGAGGAACCCGGCGACCAGGCCGATCACGGCGCCGACGACCCCGGCCAGCAGGGCCGCGCACGCGCCGACGAGCAGCGAGACGCGGGCGCCGTAGAAGAGCCGGGAAAGGATGTCGCGGCCCAGCTGGTCGGTGCCGAGCAGGTGCGAGGAGTCGCCGCCCGTGGCCCACGCGGGTGGGTGCAGCCGCACCAGCAGGTCCTGCGCACCCGGGTCGTACGGCGCGATCAGCGGCGCGAGCAGGGCGACGAGCACCATCAGGGTCAGCACGGTCACGGCGGCGACGCCGAGCTTGTTGCGCAGCACGCCGCGCACCACACCCGGGCGAACTATCGGGACAGCTACGGCGGTCACGCGGTCACCCGCACCCTCGGGTCGAGAATCGTGTAGGACAGGTCGACGAGCAGGTTGACCACGACGAACGTGGCCGCGAAGAACAGCACCGCGGCCTGCACCAGCGGGAAGTCGCGGTTCTGGATGGCCTCGACGGTGAGCCGGCCGAGGCCGGGCCAGGAGAACACCTGCTCGGTGAGGATCGCGCCACCGAGCAGGCTGCCGATCTCCAGGCCGACGACCGTGACGACGGGCAGCGCGGCGTTGCGCAGGCCGTGGCCCAGCACGATCCCGCCGGTGCTCAGGCCCTTGGCGCGCGCGGTGCGGATGTAGTCGGAGCCGAGCACGTCGACCAGCGAACTGCGCAGCAGCCGCGCGATCACCGCCACCGAGTACACGGCCAGCGTGATGGCCGGGAGCACGAGGTGCGCGAACCCGCCGTAGCCGGACGCGGGCAGCAGCTGCAGCTGCACGGCGAAGACCAGGATCAGCAGGATCCCGACCCAGAACGCGGGGGTCGACTGTCCGACGAGGACACCGGTCATCACGCCGGTGTCGCCGGCGCGGCCGCGGCGCAGCGCGGCGAACGTGCCCGCCGGCACGGCGATCACCAGCGCCAGGAGGAGGGCGGCCCCGGCCAGTTCCAGCGTCGCGGGGACGCGGGAGAACAGGACTTCGGCGACCGGCTGGTCGTAGACGAGGGACGTGCCCAGGTGCAGCCGCGGCAGGCCGCCGAGGTAGTCGAGGTACTGGGTGAGCAGCGGCCGGTCCAGCCCGAGGGTCGCACGCAGCGTGGCCTCCTGCGCCGCGGTGGCGTCGGGCGGCAGGATCAGCTTCACCGGGTCGCCCGACAGCCGGACCAGGAAGAACGCGGCCGTGGCGACGAAGAACAGCACGACGATCGCGGTCACCACCTTGGTGACGACCACGCGCAGCACCCCGCTGCCCGGGGCGGCCGGGCGGGCCACGGCGACGGCGGGCGCGGTCACGGGGTCACCGTCGCCTTCGCCATGCCCAGCACGCCGACCACGCCCGGTGTCCACTGTGGACGTGTGTTGACCGCGTAGACGTTGTCGATCTGGTAGAGGAACACGAACGGCGCCTCCTGCTTGAGAAGTTGCTGGAGCGAGGTGAAGGCCCGCTGCCGGTCGGCGGGTGCGAGCGACTGCTCTTCGGCGTCGACCAGCCGGTCGGCCTCCGGGTTGCTCCACCGGCTCTGCCGCCGGTCGTGGCGGACGTTGGACTGCACGAGGCTTTCGGCGTCGAGCGTCCAGCCGGTGCTGGCGGCGAGGTAGATCGGGCCGAGCGCGCTGCGGTTGCTCGACGTCAGCCGGCTGGTGTAGGTGCCGGGGTCGACGAGGTCCACGCGCGCCCGCACGCCGGCGCGGGCGAGGAGCCCGGAAATCGCCTCGGCGAGGTTCGAGTCGGCGGTCTGCGCGGTGAGCGAGGTGTCGAACCCGTCCGGGAACCCGGCTTCGGCGAGCAGTTGCTTCGCCAGGCCGACGTCGCGGGTGAACGGCGTGATCGACGGGTCGAAGCCGAACGACTCGCGCGGGAACATGGTCGGCACCTCGCGCGCCTTGCCGTCGAGCACCGCCTTGATCAGCAGCGGCACGTCCACGGCGTGGTTGAGCGCCCGGCGCACGCGGACGTCGCGCAGCGGACCGGACGTGGTGTCGAGCGAGAGGTACGACGTCCGGATGCCCGGGTAGTTGCGAATGGAGACGCCGGTGTAGCCCTTCAGCTGGAGCGCGGCGTCGGGGGTGAGCCCGGCGACGATGTCGACCTCGTCGCTCTGCAGCGAGGCGAGCGCCGAGGACGGGTCGGGCATCGGGAGGAACACCAGCTCGTCGCAGGCCGGTTTCCCGCCCCAGTACCCGGGGTTCGCGCGCAGCCGCAGCTGGTGGTCGCGCTGGAACTCCCCGAAGGTGAACGGCCCGGTGCCGACCGGGTGCTTCGCGAAGCCGGCCGAGCCGACCTGCTTGAGGTAGCCCGGCGGCACGGCGACCCCGCCGAACAGCGAGACCTTGGCCGGGATGATCGGGTCCGGGGCGCTGCAGCGCAGGTCCACTGTGGACTCGTCGAGCACGACGGCCCGCTTCACGTAGCGCAGTTCGACGATCGGCGACTTGGTGGCGGGGTCGAGCAGCCGGTTGATGCTGAACGCGACGGCGTTCGCGTCGCACGGTTCGCCGTTGTGGAACTTCACGCCGGGCCGGAGCTTGAACCGCCAGGTCAGCGGGTCGGGTGAGGTCCACGACAGCGCGAGCCCCGGCGCCAGCCGGTTGTCCGGGCCGCGCGTGGTGAGCGTGTCGAACAGGTTGGTCAGCACGTTCATCGAGATCAGGTCGCCCTGCTTCTGCGGGTCGAGCGTCTTGGGGTCCGACGACTGGGCGACGCGCAGCACGGCGCCGGTGGTGCCCGCGGCGCTGCCGCACGCGGAGAGCAGGCCGGGCAGCGCCAGCGCGGGGAGCGCGAGCCCACCGAGCCGCAGGGCGTCGCGGCGCGACAGCCGGGAACGGGCCACGGTCACCACCTATCTTCCGTCTGATGAAACACCGTTCCGTCACATGGAACGCGATTGCGCTAAGGTAGGCGGCGTGAACAACGCTGTCAACACTTCGCCCGGCAGCTCCCGCGGCGCGGTCGAGAAGGCCCTGGAGGTGCTCGCCGCGCTCTCGGCCGCCGGCGGCCCGCACCGGCTGGCCGACCTCGCGCAGGCCTGTGACCTGCCGAAACCGACCGCGCACCGGATGCTGCAGACGTTCACCGAGGCCGGGTACGCCCTCGGTGCGGGCAGCGGGCGCTACACGGTGGGGCCGCGGCTGCTGGGCCTGTCGGCGGCGGCTTCGACGAGCACGCGCCCGCTGCGGCCGGTACTGGCCGACCTGCAGCGGCGCAGCGGGCACACGGTGCACTACGCGGTGCGCCACGCGGACCGGGCGGTGTACGTCGAGAAGCTGGAGCCGGACCAGGCGTACCGGCTCAACACCCGGCCCGGCGGCGAGGTGCCGCTGTACTGCACCGCGGTGGGCCGCGCGATCCTGGCGCGCCTGCCCGAGGCCGAGGTCGCCGCGGTGCTCGCCGCGCCGCTGGCCGCCCGCACGGCCAAGACCCTGACCGACCCGGCCGCGATCCGGCGGGAGCTGACCACTGTGGACAGTGCGGGCTACGTGGTGGACGACGAGCAGTTCGAAGCGCACGTGCGCTGCCTCGGCGCTCCGGTGCTGGACGCCGAGGGTGCCGTGGCGGGTGCGGTGAGCGTGTCGGGGCTGACGTTCACGCTGCAGCCGTCGAGTTTCGACGTCTTGGGCCCGCTCGTCGCCGAGGCGGCCAACCGGCTCTCGGCGGTGCTCGCCGGCACGACCCTGCGAGCGGTCGATGCTCGCTGAACTCCTCGCGCGGGCCCGGGAAGAGCGGGTGTTCTCCGCGGCCGCGTGGTCGGTCGGCACCGCCGACGGCGTCCTGTCACGGGGCGTCCTGGGCACCCGCTGGTGGGACGGTCCGCCCGCCGGCGAGACGAACCGCTGGGACCTGGCGTCGGTGACCAAACCCGTGGTGGCCATCGTGGTGGCGGCCCTGGCCGAGCGCGGCACGCTGTCCCTCGACGACCCGCTCCCCCGTCACCTGCCGTCCTACGCGGACACCGACAAGGCGCCGATCACGGTGCGGCAGCTGCTCACCCACACGTCGGGCCTGCCGGGCGGCACGCCGCTGTGGCGCACCCACGGCACCCCCGAATCCCTCCTCGAGGCGATCCGGACGACGCCCTTGCCCGTCGCGCCCGGCAGCCGGGTGGAGTACTCGTCGCAGGGCTTCATCCTGCTGGGCCTCATCGCGTCGGCCGCCGCCGGACGGCCGCTGGACGACCTGGTCGCCGAGTACGTGACGACGCCGGCGGGCCTGCGGGACACCGGTTTCGGCCCGGTGCGCGACGCGGTGGCCACCGAAGACTGCGGCTGGCGCGGCCACGTGGTGACCGGGCAGGTGCACGACGAGAACGCGGTGGTGCTGGGCGGGATCTGCGGCCACGCCGGGCTGTTCGCCCCGCTGGCCGACGTCGAACGCCTGGGCCGGGTCCTGGCCGGCGGCGCGGCCCCGTTGCTGAAACCGGCCACGCACGCGGAGATGACCGCCAACCACACGACCGGCCTCCGCCGGGGCCTCGGGTGGCAGGGGCTCGACGTACCCGGCTCCCCGGTGGGCGTCGCGCTCGAGCCGGACTCCTACGGGCACACCGGCTACACCGGCACGAGCCTCTGGGTGGAGCCGGGCCGCCGGCGCTACTACGTGCTGCTGACCAACCGCGTCCACCCGTCCCGCACGTCGAACGCCATCACCGAGGTGCGCCGGCGGTTCCACGACGCCGCGGTCCGGTTGCGGGCCTCCTCGTCGTCCGGGCCGCACTCGCGCGGGTAGCGGTGCGGCGGGCCGACGATCACCCCGGGAACCCCGCCGGCCGGCTGGAGTCCGTCGTTCGTCGAGGGCGCCCTATTTGCCGTCCTCGAGCCGGTCCGACGCGGCGATCTTCCCGGCGATGGACGGGGTCAGCGGAACGTCCAAGCTTCCTTCGACCAGTTCGGTACGCCGGCGGTTGGTGGCCTTCCAGCCGTCGAGGGCCCGGTCCGGGTCGGTGGCGGAGACGGCCAGCAGCAGCGCGTCCACGAGCAGGAGCTGGCTGACCAGGCCACTGGGCAGCACGTGCTCGGTCGAGGGCGTGACGAGCACCGTGTCCACGCGGTCGGCGAAGTGGCTGGCGAGCAGCTCGGTGATCAGCACGATCGGGCAGCCGACGCGCAGGGCCTCGCTGATCGCCACGTCGTGTTCGCGGACGTGGCGCAACGGAGCGACCAGGACCAACACCGAGCTCGGCCGCAGCTGACCGAGCTCGTCGGCGAAGTTGTAGCCCGTCAGGCCCGTCGCACCGGCGATCCGCCCGATGCGGCGCAGGCCCAGCGCCAGCGACTGGGCCACCGGCAGCGCCGAGCCGTAGCCGACGACCAGCGCGTCCGACGCCGCGGCGAGGGTGGCGACCGCGGCGTCGAACATCGCCCCGCCGACGGAGCGGGGAAGGGCGCGCACCAGCTCGGCGGCCTCCTGGCTGATCTTGGCCAGGAGGTTGTCGTCCGACTGGGTCAGGTGCTCGGCGAGCGTCTGTTCCGGGTCGCGGACGGGGTTGAGCACGGCCGCGGCCGCGCGGCGCAGTTCGCCGAGACCGGCGAAGCCCAGCTGCTTGACCGTCCGGATGACCGTCGCGTCGCTGACTTCCGCGTGCTGCGCGATCTCCTGCGCCGAGAAGACCGAGGCCTCGGCGGGGTGGGCGGCGAAGAAGTCCACCACCCGGATCCCGCCCGCGCTGAGCTGCTCCCGGACCTGGGCGATGCGCTTCGTGAGCGTCGGCTCCATCTAGTACCCACTAGACATTCGAGATTTCATGAAGTACACACTACATCACCCCGACGGGCGGAGGTAGTGAAATGCGACGGACTCCCCGGCTGTGCGCCGCGGCGCTGGTCCTGGCGGTGACCCTGACCGGCTGCGGACTCGGCTCGGCCGGCGCCGCCGACCCCACGGCGGTGGCCCGGCCCCACGGCCGCTGCGACCCGGCCGTGCACGCGGCGCTGCCCGCGCCGATCCGCCAGCGCGGCGCGTTCCAGGTCGCGATGGTGCCGGACACGCCACCCATGGCGTACTACGCCGAGGACGACGCGACCATCGTCGGCTTCGACCGCGACATGAGCCAGGCCATCGCCGACGTGTTCTGCGTCGGCACCGACCCGATCCCGACCAACGTCGACGCCGTCGTGCCCGGCCTCGCCGCCGGCCGCTACGACCTGGTGCTCGCCTCGCTCGCCCCCACCGCCGAGCGGCGGAAGAAAGCCGACTTCGTCACCTACTACAACGGCGGGCAGGGTTTCCTCGCCGCCCACGACACGAACTTCCCGGTGAACTCCTACCAAGACCTGTGCGGGCGCGCGATCGGCGTGGTGGTCGGGTCGGTCCAGCAGGGGCAGCTGGACCAGGCGTCGAACACCTGCGCCGACGCCGGGCGGCCCGCCTGGCGCATCAGCTTGTTCCCCAACGGCAACGCGGCGGTGCTCGCCCTGCGGAGCGCCCGCATCGACGTCCTGTACTTCTCGATTTCCCTGACCCAGTACGTCGCCAGCAAGTCGCCGGGGCTGTTCCGGCTGGCCGGCCGGTACAAGCGGGCGATCGTGGCGCTGGGGCTCAAGCGGGATTCGCCGCTGACCGGCGCGGTCCACGAAGCCGTGCGGCGCCTGATGGCCGACGGCACCTACCGCTCGATCCTGGACAAGTGGGGCCTCCAGGAGAACCACCTCGACGACACCGAGATCCTGAAAGGACAGTCATGACGGTTTCCCTCGATCCCGGAACGGAGACGAGGATCCCGGCCCGGATCCTCGTCCGGAAGAAGTACGGCACGTGGGTCGCCGGCGCGATCGCCGTCGTGCTCGTCGCGCTGCTGCTCCTGTCCGCCGCCACGAACCGGAACTTTTCGTGGCCGGCGTTCGGGCACTACGTCTTCAGCCCGTCGATCCTGCTCGGGCTGGGGCACACCGTCGAGCTGGCGGTGATCTCGATGGTGCTGTCGATCGTCCTCGGGGTCGTCCTGGCGATGATGCGCCAGTCGGCGAACAAGGTGCTGACGACGGCGGCGGGCGCCTACATCTGGGTCTTCCGCGCGACTCCGCTGCTCGTGCTGCTGCTCCTGCTCTACAACCTGGCCGCGCTGTACCCGAAGCTCTCCCTCGGTGTCCCGCTCGGCCCGGACCTGGTCACGGTGGACACGAACACCGTCATCACGGTGGCGGGCGCCGCGATCATCGGGCTCACCCTGCACGAGGCCGCCTACTGCGCCGAGATCTTCCGCGCCGGGCTCATCTCGGTGGGTCGCGGGCAGCGCGAAGCGGCCGAGGCACTGGGCATGCCGGGCACGCTGGCCCTGCGCCGCATCGTCCTGCCGCAGGCCATGAGGGCCATCGTCCCGCCGCTGACCAACCAGTTCGTCAACGTCGTCAAGACGACGTCGATCGTCAGCGTCATCGCGATGCCCGAACTCCTCTACAGCGCGCAGATCATCTACGCGCGCACCTACGAAACGATCCCGCTGCTGCTGGTCGTGACGTTCTGGTACCTCGTTCTCACCGCGGTGCTCACCGTCGTCCAGCGCCGCGTCGAGCGGTACTTCAACCGCGGTGAAGCCGTCCTGTCGGCCGCCGCGAACCGGAAGCTTTCCCGGGCGGCCCTGGAGGCGGAACTGTGAGCACCCCTACGGTGGAGATCCGGAGCGTGCACAAGCTGTACGGCGCGCTGCACGTCCTCCACGACGTCGACCTGGTCGTCCGGCCCGGTGAGGTCGTCTGCCTGATCGGGCCCTCGGGGTCCGGGAAGAGCACTTTGCTGCGCTGCATCAACAACCTGGAGAAGATCCAGGCGGGGTCGATCCTGGTGGACGGCGGCCTGGTCGGCTACCGGTGGGCCGGCGACGACCTCCAGGAGGCCACGCCACGGGAGGCGCGCCGGGCCCGTCGCGACATCGGGATGGTGTTCCAGCAGTTCAACCTGTTCTCCCACTTCACGGTGCTGCAGAACCTCATCGAGGCCCCGGTCCGGGTGCTCGGCGTGCCGCGGCGCGAGGCCGTCGAGCGCGCGGACGAACTGCTGGCGAAGGTCGGGCTCTCCGACAAGCGCGACAGCTACCCGGCACAGCTGTCCGGCGGGCAGCAGCAGCGCGTCGCCATCGCCCGCGCGCTGTGCATGCGGCCGAAGCTCATGCTGTTCGACGAGCCCACCAGCGCGCTGGACCCCGAGCTCGTGGGCGAGGTCCTCGACGTCCTGCGCGACCTGGCCCGCGACGACCTGACCATGGTCATCGTCACCCACGAAATGGGGTTCGCCCGCCAGGTCGCGGACACCATCGTCTTCATGGACCAGGGCCGGATCGTCGAACGGGGCCCGGCCGCGCAGGTTCTCGACTCACCTCGTGAAGACCGCACCAGGCGGTTCCTGGAGCGGGTCCGCTGAACAGGGAGGAATCGCACGTGCAATCCGTCGAATACGCCGTTGTCGGTGGCGGCGCCATGGGGGCCGCCACCGCGTGGAACCTCGCCCGCCGCGGCGCGGAAGCCGTTCTCCTGGAGGCGGACGAGCTCGCGTCCGGCGCCTCCGGTGGCCCCGGTCGCCGCGGCGTCCGGGCCGGGGGACGCGACCTGCGGGAACTGCCATTGACGCGGCGGGCCCTCGAGCTGTGGCCGGAGCTGGACACGGCCCTGGGCGCACCGACCGGCTACCGGCGCAACGGCCTGCTCAACCTCTACGACGTCGAGATCGCCGGGCTGTCCGGCTGGCAGAGCCTCCCGGCGCGGGTGCAGGCCCAGCAGTCGGCGGGGATCCCGTGCGCCATCGTCGAGCGCGATCGGCTGGACGAGATGCAGCCGGGTCTCGCCGAAGACATCCGCTACGCGCTGTTCACCCCGGACGACGGCACCGCCGACCACCCCGCGACCACGAGGGCGTTCGCCAAAGCCGCTGTCGGCCTGGGCGCCCGCGTCCTCGAGCACACCGCAGTGACGGGATTGGCCGCCCACCCCGACGGTGCGGTCACGCTGCACCTGGCCGAGGGAGAACACCTGCGTGCCACCCGAGGCGTGATCCTGGCAGCCAACCGGTCGACGCCGCGGCTCCTCGCCGACGCGTTCGGGATCAGCCTTTCCTTGTGGGAGAAGGCCACCCAGATCACCTTTCTGGCTTCCCCGCCCGGATTTTCGCTCAACCACCAGCTCGGCCACACCCGGCGCTCGCTGTCGATCAAGACCACGGACGAGGGCCAGGTGATGCTGTCCGGCGGCCGCCCCGGCGGCTGGGACCCGGCGACCGCCGTCGGCACCCCCGACCCCGACGTCCTGCGCAC
>NZ_JBICSQ010000030.1:0-90339 GCF_043197175.1 Amycolatopsis sp. NPDC049252 | reverse complement strand
AAGTCGCCGCCCTTCTCGATCACGCGGACCCTCCCGACGCCGGCCTGGCGCAGGCGCGCGGCGGCGAGCAGGCCGCCGAACCCGCCGCCGACCACCACGGCCTCGACGCGGTCGCGCAGCGGTTCGCGCACGAGGTCGCCTTCGACGTACGGGTCTTCGGCGTAGTACCCGAACCGGCCGGTGGGCCGCCGGTACTGCGCGCTGCCCTCGGGCCGCAGGCGCCGGTCGCGCTCGGCGCGGTACTTCGCGCGCAGGGCGTCCGGGTCGAAACCCAGGTCGGCGGGCGGGGGCGGGGTGGGGGACATGGGTGCCCTTCCGGGTTCGGTGATCGGCTCACCTCCAGATAACCGAGTTCGGCAACTATGGTCAAGCAGTTGCTTTAAAAGTGCGGTAGGCTGTCGCCGTGATCACCGCGGACACGCCGATCGGCGAGTGGGTTGCGCACCCCGAAGGCGGCCCCCTCATCCGGGCCCTGCTCGCCGGCGCGGGCTTCGACGAGACCGTGCTCGCGCCGATCAGCCAGGTGCCGCTGGGCCAGCTTGTCGGGCTCAGCCAGGGAAAACTCGGCCAGGACGTCGTCGACGACCTGGTCGCGCGCGTCAACGGCGGGGTCGTCCCGGCCGCGACCGGGTCGCGGGAGCGGACCGTCCCCGGCCGGTTCGAGGGCCGCACGGTGATCGTGACCGGCGCCGCTTCCGGCATCGGCCGGGCCACCGCGTCCCGCATCGCGCGCGAAGGCGGCCGGGTCGTCGCGGTCGACGTTTCGGCGGACCGCCTCGACGAGTTCGCCGCGGAGACGCCCGACCTTGTCCCGGTGAGCGCGGACATCACCGACACGGCCGGGATCGAACGGATCCTGGCCGCCGCCGGGACCCGGATCGACGGGCTGGCCAACGTCGCCGGGATCGCCGACGACTTCTCACCCGCGCACGAGGTGAGCGACGAGCTGTGGCGGCGGCTCTTCGCGGTCAACGTCGACGGCACGCTCGCGCTGATCCGAGCGGTGCTCCCGGCGATGCTGGCGGCCGGCGCCGGCTCGATCGTGAACATCGCCTCCGAGGCCGCGTTGCGCGGTTCGGCCGCCGGGATCGCTTACACCGCCTCGAAACACGCGGTCGTCGGGATCACCCGCAACTGCGCGGTGGTGTACGGGCCGCGCGGCATCCGCGTCAACGCCGTCGCGCCGGGCGGGGTGGCGACGGGCATCGGGCAGAGCGCGTCACCCTCGGAGTTCGGGCAGGGCCGGCTCGGCGCGTTCTTCGGGCTGATGCCGCCGATCGCCACGGCCGGGCAGCTGGCCGCGTCGATCACGTTCCTGCTGAGCGACGACGGCGCGAACGTCAACGGTGTCGTGCTGCCCTCCGACGGCGGGTGGTCGGCCCAGTGAAGCTCGCCGAAATCGCGCCCGAACTGCGCGGCAAGGCGCGGTGGCTGCCCCGCCTGCCGCTGGAGCGGCGCTGGGGGCGGTGGCTGGTGCGCCGGACCATCGCCCGGATGCGGCCCGTGGCGGTCCCGGACGTCGACGTCGAGGTCACGCCCGGATGGCGCATCCACCGGCCTCGCGAACCGCGGTCCGACCTGACCCTGCTGTGGATCCACGGCGGCGGCCTGGTGATCGGCAGCGCCGTCGAGGGTGACGCGTTCTGCGGCGAGACGGCGCGGGAACTCGGGATCACCGTGGTGTCGGCCGAGTACCGCCTCGCGCCCGAAAACCCGTACCCGGCCGCGTTGGACGACTGCCACGCCGCCTGGACGTGGATCCGCGAGCACGTCGCCGAGCCGGGCCGGGTGGTCGTCGGCGGCCAGAGCGCCGGGGGCGGGCTCGCCGCCGCGCTCGTCCAGCGCCTGCGTGACGAAGGGGAGCGGCCCCTGGGCCAGTGGCTGTTCTGCCCGATGCTCGACGACCGCACCGCCGCCCGCCGCGACCTCGACGCGCGGCGGCACCGGGGCTGGGACAACCGCCTCAACCGCTTCGGCTGGCGCGCTTACCTCGGCCTCGAACCGGGGGCGGACGTCGTTCCGCACTACGCCGCGCCCGCCCGCCGCGAGAACCTGGCCGGGCTGCCGCCGACCTGGATCGGCGTCGGCGACATCGACCTGTTCCACGACGAAGACGCCGAGTACGCTCGCCGGCTGCGCGCGGCGGGCGTCGACACGACCGTCCACGTCGTGCCGGGCGCGCCGCACGGGTTCGAGTCCTGGGCACCCGGCACCGGCTTCGCCCGCGTGTACCTGGGCACCGCGCGGAAGTGGCTGGGGAGTTTCGCCTGACGCCGAGGAGTGCGCATGTCGGTTCTCGCGGTACCGCTGGTCGCGGACACGCTCGCGCGGCTCTTCGGCGCGATCCCGGCCGCCGGGGTGCGGCCGCACCTGCGGTTCCCCGAGATCCCGGGCCGCACGCGCGAGGTGCGGGTGCCGACCCGCCACGGCGAGGTCGAGACCACCGTCTACGCGCCGCCGTCGACGCCGATCGGGGTGTACGTCAACGCCCACGGCGGCGGGTTCGTGGCCGGCCGCCGGACGGGCGACGACCCGTGGTGCCGCTTCCTGGCCGAGCACGCCGGGGTCACCGTGGTGAACGTCGAGTACGCGCTGGCCCCGCGGCGCCGGTTCCCGGTGCCGTGCGAGCAGCTCCACGACGTGCTGCGCTGGGCCGCCGCCGAGTGGCCCGCCACGCCGCTCTGCGTCGGCGGGCAGAGCGCGGGCGGCTCGCTGGCCGCGGCGGCCGCCCGGCTGTCCCTGCGCGACGGCGGCCCGGACCTGGCGTTGCAGGTGCTGCACTACCCGCCCCTGGACCTCGTCACCGCCGCCCGAGACAAGCCGGCGGGGCGGTCGGCGGTGATCAAGCCCTGGATGGGCGAGATCTTCGACACCGCCTACGTCCCCGACGTCCGGCGCCGCACGGATCCGCTGGTGTCCCCGGCCTGGGGGACCAACGGCGACGGCATCGAGGGCATCGCGCCGGCCGTGGTCGTCACCGCGGAGCTGGACCGGCTGCGCGCGGAAGCCGTGGCCTACGCGGGAAAACTCGCCGCGGCGAGCGCCCTCGTCGAGCACCGCGACGTCGCCGGGGTGGATCACGGGTACAACCTGCTCGGCGCGTCGGCCGAGCTGACGCGGGAGCTGTACGGGTTCCTGGCCGGGCACGTCCGGCGGGCCGTCACGGGGGGCTCCGTAAGGTGAGGGCCGTGATCGGGGTGATGGGATGAACGTGAAGGCCGTCCGGGCGGAGCGCGCGAGCGCCACCCGGGAGAGCATCCTGACCACGGCCGAGCGGCTGTTCGCCGAGCACGGGGTGCAGGTGGTGTCCAACCGGCACATCAGCGAGGCCGCGGGGCAGGGCAACAACGCCGCCGTCAACTACCACTTCGGCACCAAGACCGACCTGGTCCGCGCGATCGCCCGCAAGCACGCCGAGCGCGTCGAGCGGCTGCGCGCGGAGCTCGTCGAGGCCATCGACGGCCCGGGCGAGCTGCGCGACTGGGTGGCCTGCCTGATCCGCCCGACCACGACGTACCTGCGGGAGCTGGGCTCCCCGACGTGGTTCGCCCGGTTCACCGCCCAGGTGCTCACCGACCCGGCGCTGCGCGCGATCATCGCCGAGGAGTCGATGGCCTCCCCGGCGCTGGCGAAGGTGGTCGCGGGCCTGAACCGCAGCCTGTCGGTGCTCCCGCCGGACGTCCGCGCCGAGCGCGGCGACATGGCCCGCCAGCTGATGATCCACATGACGGCCGAGCGCGAGCGAGCCCTGGCGGAGGACACCCCGACCCCCCGCGCCACCTGGGACGACGCGGGCACGGGCCTGATCGACGCGGTCACCGGCCTGCTCCTGGCCCCGATCACCGCTTCCTGACCCGGGAGCCGCGGGTTCGTCCGCGCGGATGGACCGGACCCCGCCGGTTCGTCGTCGCGGACCAACGGCACCGCCGGAAACCCTCCTATCGTCGCCACGACCCCAGTACGTGACGACGAGGAGGCGCAGCGGTGCGGACACTCTTGCGGGGCGGCCGGGTCGTCGACCCCGGGACCGGGTTCGACGGGGTCACCGACGTGCTCCTGGACGGCGGCAAGGTCGCCGCCGTCAGGAGCGGGCTCGAGGCGCCCGTGGTCGTCGACGTCGGCGGGCTGGTCGTCGGGCCCGGGTTCGTCGACCTGCACAGCCACGTCCACTCGATCGCCGGGCAGCGGCTGCAGGCGATGGACGGCGTCACCACCGCCCTCGACCTCGAAGCCGGGCTGATGCCCATCGAGCGGGCCTACACCGAGGCCGCGGCGGCCGGGCGTCCGCTGCACTACGGCTTCTCCGCGTCCTGGAGCGCGGCCCGCGCGCAGGTGCTGGCCGGGATCGAGCCCGACGCGCAGATCGAGAGCGGTCTCGCCGTGCTCGGGAACCCGGTGTGGCAACGGTCTTCGTCGGCGAAGGAGCTGGCCGCCTGGCTGTCCCTTGTGGAGGGTGAACTGGCCGCGGGCGCGCTCGGCATCGGCATCCTGATGGGGTACGCGCCGGCGACCGAGCCCGGCGAGTTCCTCGCCGTGGCCCACCTCGCCGCGAAAGCCGGGGTGCCGACCTACACCCACGTCCGCGAGCTGGTCGAGGTCGACCCGGCGATCCCGGTCGACGGCTCCGAGGAGATCGTCGTCGCCGCCGCCGAAACCGGCGCCGCGATGCACCACTGCCACGTCAACAGCACCTCCGGCCACCACATCGACCGCGTCCTGGCCACGCTGGAGAAATCCCGCGCCGCCGGGTCCCGCGTCACCGTGGAGGCGTATCCGTACGGCGCGGGCAGCACGGCCGTCGGTGCCGCGTTCATCGACCCGGATCGCCTGCGGCTCAAGGGTCTTTCGCCGTCGAGCGTGGTGATCCTGGAGACCGGCGAGCGGGTCGCGGACGCCGCCCGCCTGCGTCAGCTCCGCGACGCCGATCCCGGCGCGCCCTGCATCCTCGAGTTCCTCGACGAGGAGAACCTCCGCGACCGCGCGCTGCTGCACCAGGCGCTCGCCTTCCCCGACTCGATCGTCGCGAGCGACGCGATGCCGGTGTACTGGAGGGACGGCCGCACCGAGGCCACCGAGTGGCCGCTCCCGCCGGGCGGCACGACGCATCCGCGCACCGCCGGGACTTTTGCCAAGACCCTGCGGCTGATGGTGCTGGAGGCCGGGGCGTGGAGCTGGCTCGAAGCGTTCCGCCGCTGCTCCCACCTGCCGTCGCGGCTGCTCGACGACGTCGCGCCCGCGGCGCGCGGCAAGGGCCACCTCGGGGTCGGCGCCGACGCCGACGTCGTGGTCCTCGACCCGGCGGCGCTCACCGACACCGCGACCTACGCCGACCCCACCCGGCCGTCCCAGGGCGTCCGGCACCTCTACGTCGGCGGGACTCCCGTCGTCAGCGACGGCGAGCTGCGCACCGATGCGCTCCCCGGGAAGCCGTTGCGGGGTGAGCCGCGGTGAACGACCTCCTCGCCGACATCAAGACCCTCGTCGAGTGCGAATCGCCCTCGGCGGACCACGACGCCGTCGCGCGCAGCGCCGAAATCGTGGCGCAGATCGGCCGCCGCCTGCTGGGCGCCGAGCCCGAGCGCATCGTCACCGACGGCTGCACGCACCTGCGCTGGCGGTTCGGCGACGGGCCGCCGCGGGTCCTGCTGCTCGGGCACCACGACACCGTGTGGCCGCTCGGTTCCCTGCGGACCCACCCGTTTTCGGTCGAGGACGGCGTCCTGCGCGGACCCGGCTGCTTCGACATGAAGGCCGGCGTCGTGATGGCCCTGCACGCGGCGGCGGCCCTGGCCGACCGCACCGGCCTGACGATCCTGGTCACCGGCGACGAAGAAATCGGCGCGCCGCGGTCCCGCTCGCTGATCGAAGAAGAGGCCAAGAGCTGCGGCGCGGTGCTGGTCCTGGAGGCCTCCGCCGACGGCGGCGCGCTGAAGACCCGCCGCAAAGGCGTTTCCCAGTACCGGATCGAGGTCGACGGCCGGGCCGCGCACGCCGGGCTCGAACCGGAGAAGGGCGTCAACGCCGGGATCGAGATCGCCCACCAGATCCTCGCGGTGGCCGCGCTCGCCGACCCGGACCGGGGCACGACGGTCGTCCCGACCGTGCTCACGGCCGGGACGACGGGCAACACCGTGCCCGCCGCCGCGAGCGTCGCGGTCGACGTCCGGGCGTGGGACGCCGCCGAGCAGGACCGTGTCGACCGCGCGGTAAGGAGCCTGAGCCCCGCGCTGGCGGGCGCGCGGATCCGGATCGCCGGGGCGGTCAACCGCGCGCCGCTCGATGCCGACGCGTCGGCGGACCTGTTTGAACTGGCGAACTCCCTGGCGGGCGGCACGCTCACGGGCGCGTCGGTCGGCGGCGCGTCCGACGGCAACATCACCGCGGGGCTGGGGATTCCGACCCTCGACGGCCTCGGCGCGGTGGGCGGCGGCGCCCACGCCGACGACGAGCACGTCCTCGTCGCCGAGCTGCTCCCGCGCACCGCCCTGCTCGTCACGCTGACCAAGACCCTGCTGGCCAAGACGTCGCTGACCAAGACGTTGCCGGCCAAGGGATCTTCGTCCGCCACGACCAACACCGGGGGCGAATCCGGTGCGGGACAACGGTGACGCGCCGGCGCTGTCGGGAAAGGATGGTCCCGTGACTGAAGTTGTGACGAACACGGCCCCGTCCGTGCGGGACGAGGCGGCCGAGGCGAACACCGCGGCCGCCACCGCCGCCGCGGCATCGGGCACCGAAGTCCGCGAGCTCGTCGAGGTCGACGAGCTGACCGCCGCGGCCCTGCTCTTCGAGTCCATCTGGCAACCCGGGCCGGGCAGCCAGCCGGTGAACTCCGAGCTGCTCCGGGCGATGGTCACGGCGGGCAACTACGTCGCCGGGGCCTTCGACGGCCCCCGGCTGCTCGGTGCCTGCTTCGGCTTCTTCGGCCGGCCGGCGAAAGCCGGGCTGCACAGCCACATCGCCGGGGTGCTGCCCGCCGGGCTGGGCCGGGGTCTCGGGTTCGCGCTCAAGCTGCACCAGCGGGCCTGGGCGCTGGAGCAGGGTGTTCCGGAGATCTCCTGGACCTTCGACCCGCTCGTGCGGCGCAACGCGCACTTCAACCTGACCAAGCTCGGCGCCCGCCCCGAGTACTACCTGCCGAACTTCTACGGCCCGATGCACGACACCATCAACGGCGGGGGCGACACCGACCGGATCATGGCCGCCTGGGACCTGGCGAGCCCGCCGGTGCGCGCCGCCGCGCTCGGCGAGCCGGCCCGCTTCGACGCCGTGGCGCTGCGGGCGCGCGGCGCGTCGACCGCGCTGGCCGTCGGACCCGGCGGCAGGCCGGTGACCGGGAGCGCGGACGCGCCGGTGGTGCTCGTCGCCGTCCCGCCGGACATCGAGGCGCTCCGCCGCGCCGACCCGGACCAAGGCCGGTCCTGGCGCGTCGCGCTGCGGGAGGTGCTCGGCGGGCTGATGGCCGAAGGCGCCGAGGTCATCGGGTTCGATCGGGCCGGTTTCTACGTCGTGGCAAGGGAGCAGTCGTCGTGAAACTCACTGGTGTGGAGCTCCTCCGGGTCCGGATGCCGCTGGTGTCCCCGTTCCGGACCTCGTTCGGCACGCAGGCCGAGCGGGAACTGCTGCTCCTGCGCGCGGTCACCTCCGACGGCGAGGGCTGGGGCGAATGCGGCGCGATGGTCGACCCGCTGTACTCCTCGGAGTACGTCGACGGCGTCGAGCACGTGCTGCGGACGTTCCTCGTCCCGGCGCTCATCGCGGCCGGCGACCTGACGGCGAACAAGGTCGCCCCGCTGCTGGCGAAGTTCAAGGGCCACCGGATGGCCAAGGCCGCGCTGGAGATGGCCGTGCTCGACGCGGAGCTGCGTGCCCACGGCGTGTCGTTCGCGACCGCCCTGGGGTCCACAAAGGACTCAGTGCCGTGCGGGGTGTCCGTCGGCATCATGGAGACGGTCCCGCACCTGCTCGACGTGGTCGGCGGCTACCTCGACGCCGGGTACGTCCGGATCAAGCTGAAGATCGAGCCCGGCTGGGACGTCGAGCCGGTGCGCGCGGTCCGGGAACGCTTCGGCGACGACGTGCTGCTGCAGGTCGACGCGAACACCGCGTACACGCTGTCCGACATCCCGCAGCTCGCCCGGCTCGACCCGTTCGAGCTGCTGCTGATCGAGCAGCCCCTCGAGGAGGAGGACGTGCTCGGCCACGCCGAGCTGGCCAAGCACATCCGGACGCCGATCTGCCTGGACGAGTCCGTCGTGTCCGCCCGCTCGGCCGCCGACGCGATCCGGCTCGGCGCCTGCCGGATCGTCAACATCAAGCCGAGCCGGGTCGGCGGTTACCTCGAGGCGCGGCGGGTGCACGACGTCTGCGCCGCGCACGGGATCCCGGTCTGGTGCGGCGGGATGATCGAGACCGGGCTGGGCCGGGCGGCCAACGTCGCGCTCGCGTCGCTGCCCGGGTTCACCCTGCCCGGGGACACCTCGGCGTCGGACCGGTTCTACACCGAGGACATCACCGAGCCGTTCGTGCTGACCGGCGGGCACCTGCCGGTGCCGTCGGGCCCCGGCCTCGGCGTCACGCCGATCGCGGGCCGGCTCGCCGAGGTGACCACCGCGAAGAGCTGGCTCGCCTGAGCGGTTCGTCCGCCGCGACGGAAGTTTCCCCCGGACTCGTCGGATTCGACGAACCGGCGGGGTAAGCGCAGGTCATAGCATCGCCGGCAACGCCGGTTCACCCATCGGACGAGAGGCAACCATGTCGAAACTCACCGAGCTCGGGGCCTGGCTCGAGCGCCGGCTTCCCGCGCTGCTGGCCGAAAACCACGTGCCCGCCGCGTCGGTCGCCGTGTACGCCGGCGGGGAGATCCTCGACCGCGCGGCCGGGGTGCTCAACAAGGGGACCGGCGTCGAGGCGGACGCCGACTCGGTGTTCCAGATCGGCTCGGTCACCAAGGTCTGGACGGTGACGCTGGCGATGCAGCTCGTCGACGAGGGCAAGCTGGAGCTCGACGAGCCCGTCCGCCGGTACCTGCCCGAGTTCGTGCTCGCCGACGACGAGGCCGCCGCGCGGATCACCGTCCGGCAGCTGATGTGCCACACCTCCGGCTTCGAAGGCGACATCTTCACCGACACCGGCCGGGGCGCCGACTGTGTCGAGAAGTACGTCGCCACGCTGCACGACGTGCCCCAGCTCTTCCCGCCCGGCGAGATGTTCTCCTACAACAACGCCGCGCTCTGCGTGCTCGGCCGGGTCGTGGAAGTGCTGCGGGACAAGGACTACAACCAGTGCCTGGCCGATCACCTGTTCGTCCCCCTGGGACTGACGCACGCGGCGCAGAGCCCGTACGAGGCGATCCGCTTCCGCGCCGCGCTGGGCCACCTGACGCCGGAGCCGGGCGCCGAACCGGAGCCCGCGGGGATCTGGGCGCTGGCGCCGTCGAACGCGCCGGCCGGCTCGATGCTCGCGATGCGGGCGCGGGACCTCGCGACCTTCGCCGGCATGCACCTGCGTGACGGCGAGGCCCCGGACGGCACCCGCGTGCTGAGCGCCGAGAGTGCCCGCGCCATGCGGGAACGCCTGGTGGAGCTGCCCGACCTCGGCCTGATGGGGGACGCGTGGGGCCTCGGCTGGTCCCTGTTCGACGCGCCCGGCGGGGCCCTGGTCGGCCACGACGGCAACACGATCGGCCAGGCGTCGTTCCTGCGGGTCGCCCCGGAGCACGGCGTCGCCGTCGCGCTGCTGACCAACGGCGGCGACCCGATCCCGCTCTACACCGAGATCATCGGGCACGTCCTGCGGGAGCTGACCGGCATCGAGCTGGCCCCGCCGCCGGTGCCGGACCCGGCCGCGCCGCGCGTCGACGCCTCCCGGTACGTCGGCGAGTACTCCTCGACGGTCGCGGACATCCTGGTCAGCCAGGACGACGACGGGCGCGTCTGGGTGGAGCGCGTCCCGAAGGGGATCTTCGCCGAGCTGAGCGGCCCGGTGAAGAGTGAGCTGGTCGCGATGAACGGCGACACGCTGATCCTCGCCGAGCCGATGCAGGGCATGTACATCCCGCACGCCTTCGTCGGCGACGACGGCACCGGGCACGCGCTGTACCTGCACACCGGACGCGCCGACCGGCGGGTGCGCGCATGACCGGTGTCGAAGACGAGATCGCCGCGGTCTTCACCGCGGCGGGCGCGCGCGGCTTCGTCCACGCGACCGAGATCGGCGGCGGGACGGCCGAGGTGGCGCTCGGCGCGGACGAGCCGGTGGTGCTGGCGTCGGTGTTCAAGATCCCGGTCGCCGTCGCCTACGCCCGGGAAGTGGTGGCGGGCCGCCTCGACGAAACCGAGCGGACGACCGTCGGGAAGCGCTACCGCATCGGCGGGATCGGCACCGCCGGTTGCGAAGACGACGTTGAAATGTCCTGGCGGGATTTGGCACTGTTCATGCTGACCATGAGCGACAACGCCGCCACCGACGTGGTCTACCACCGGGTCGGCCAGGACGCCGTGGACCGCGTGCTCGCCGACCTGGACCTGAAGCGGACGCGGTTGATCGGCTGCTGTGAGGACCTCTTCGCCTCGGTCATGGCCGACCTGGGCGCCGACGGTGATCTCGACGCGGCGTTCGCCGGGGCCACCCCGGAGCAGACGTGGAAGCTCTCGGTGCTCGACCCGGACCGTACGACGTCCTCGACGCCCCGGGAGGTCACCACCCTGCTCGACGCCGTCTGGACCGACCGCGCGGCCGAACCCGCCGCGTGCGAGAAGGTCCGCTCGATGATGGCGCGCCAGATCTGGCCGCACCGGATCTCGTCCGGCTTCGGCTCGGACGTCACGATCGCGGCCAAGACCGGCACCCTGCCGGCCGTCCGCAACGAAGCCGGTGTTCTGTCCTTTCCGGACGGACGCCGGTTCGCCGTCGCGGTCTTCACCCGCGCGGACTCGCTCGACGAACGGCAGCCCGCCGTCGACGCCGCGATCGGCGCGGCCGCCCGCCTCGCCGTGGACCACCTGCGGAAGGAAACCCCATGACCCCCACACGCACCGCGGTGGTCCTGCTCGGCGGGCTCGCCCTCGTGGCGACCGCCTGCGCAGGCCCGGGAGCCGCCGGATCGGGCCAGACCCCGGTCGACGGCCAGACGTTCACCCTCGCCCTCGGCTCCGACCCGGGCAACCTCGACCCGCACATGTCGGTGCTGTCGGTGACCGGCCAGGTCGACAAGTTCCTCTACGACTCCCTGCTCGAGCTCAGCGCGGACGGCAAGCCGCTGCCGGAGCTGGCCGAGAAGTGGACCGCCACCTCGACCACCGCCGCCACCTTCACCCTGCGCCCGGGCCTCACCTGCGCGGACGGCGCTCCGCTGACCGCCGCCGACGTCGCGGCGAACATCGTGTTCGTCGGCGACCCGGCGAACAAGTCGCCGTACGCCGGCCTGACGATCGCGCCCGGCACGAAGGCCACGGCCGACGAGGCCACCCGCACGATCACCGTCACCAGCGGCGCGCCGGACGCGTTCCTGCTCCGCAACGTCGGCGGGCTGCCGATCGTCTGCGGCAAGGGCCTGGCCGACCGCAAGCTGCTGGCGAAGGGCGAGAGCGGCACCGGCCTGTTCGCCGTCTCCGAAGCCGTGCCGAACGACCACTACACGTTCACCCGCCGCAAGGACTACAAGTGGGGCCCGGGGGACTGGAAGGCCGAGCCGGGCCTGCCCGACAAGGTCGTCCTGCGGGTCGTGTCCAACACCTCGACGGCGGCGAACCTGCTGCTCTCGGGCGAGCTCAACGCGGGGGTGATCATCGGCCCGGACCGCCAGCGCCTCGACGCGCGCAAGCTGTTCCACGGGGACTTCAACGCGCCGCTGGGCGAGATCTTCTACAACCAGGCCGCGGGCCGTCCCGGCCAGGACGAAGCCGTGCGGCGCGCGCTGACGCAGTCGCTCGACCTTGCGCAGTTCGGCAAGGTGCTGACCAGCGGCACGGGCAAGCCGTCGCAGGGCCTGGTCACCGCCGACCCCAAGGCGTGCTCGGGTGACACCGTCACCGGCAACCTGCCGGCCCACGACCCGGCCGCGGCCGCGGCCACGCTGGACGCCGCGGGGTGGAAGGCCGGCGCGGACGGCGTCCGGGTGAAGAACGGCAAGCGCCTGACGCTGAACGTCATCTACGGCACCCAGCTCGGCCCGACGATGGCGCCGACGGCGGAGCTGTTCCAGCAGACCTGGAAGGCGCTCGGCGCCGAGGTCACGCTGAAGGCCGTCGACAGCCCGGGGCTGTCCCAGGTGCTGTTCGGCACCGGTGAGTGGGAGGTCTCGCTCGGCCCGCTCGGGCTCACGCTGCCCAGCCAGCTGGTGCCGTTCGTGTCCGGCCCGGCCGCGCCGGACGGGACGAACTTCGGCCACATCGCCAACCCCGCCTACGACCAGGCCGTCAAGCAGGCGGCCGCGATGAGCGGCGAAGCCAGCTGCCCGACCTGGAACGCCGCGGAGACGGCGCTGATCAAGCAGGTGGACGTGGTGCCCTACATCGACTCCGTCACCGCGGTCTACGGCAGCGGCGCGAAGTTCACGATCAGCCAGGGCGCCGTCCTGCCGTCCTCGATCCGGATGTACGCGAAATGACCACGGCGGCGGCGCCCGCCGGCCTGCGGGGCAGCCCGTGGCCGGCGTTCGCCGGGCGCCGGCTGGCCCGGTTCGCCGTGTCCCTGTGGGTCCTGGTCACCGCGGCGTTCCTGATGATCCACCTCGTCCCCGGCGACCCGGTGCGGGCCGCGCTCGGCATGACCGCGCCCGCCGAGCTGGTGCGGGCGCGGCGCGCCGAGCTCGGCCTCGACGATCCACTGTGGACGCAGTACCTGCACTACCTGCACGGCCTGTTCACCGGGAACTTCGGCACGTCGATGGCGAGCGGGCAGCCGGTGACCCAGGTGATCGGCGACCGGCTGCCGGCGACGCTGCAGCTGGCCGCGCTGGCGTTCGTGGTGATCATCCTCGTCGCCGTCCCGGTCGGGGTGTGCTTCGCGGTGCTGACCCGGGGCGGCCGCCGCCGCGGCACCGAGCTGGGATTCACGTCGGGGAGCGTGCTGCTCGCCGCCATCCCGGACTTCCTGCTGGCGGTCGGGCTGGTGGCGGTGCTCGCCGTCGGCCTCGGCTGGTTCCCGGTCGCGGGCGGCGACGGCCCGGGCGCGTACGTGCTGCCCGTGGCGGCCCTCACGATCGGGCCGGCCGCGGTGCTCGCCCGGATCGTCCGGGTGGAGCTGCTTTCCGTGCTGGGGGCCGACTTCGTCCGCACCGCGCGGGCGAAACGGCTGCCGGCGCGGCTGGTGTACGTCCGGCACGCGCTGCCGAACGCGCTGACCGCGACGCTGACCCTGGGCGGGTTGATGCTGACCGGCCTGGTGGCGGGCACGGTGCTGGTGGAGAACGTGTTCGCCTGGCCGGGCCTCGGCTCGACGATCGTGCAGTCGATCCTGCAGAAGGACTACCCGCTGGTGCAGGGGATCGTGCTCGTCTACGGCGTCGGCGTGCTGCTGGTGAACCTGCTGGTCGACGTCGTGCTCGGGCTGCTCGACCCGCGTTCGACGATCCGGGAGAGCTGAGGTGAGGGCCATGCGCGCACGGCGTTCGGTGTGGAAGCGCGGTTCGGTGTGGACGACGGCCGTGCGCACGCCGGTGGGCGCGTGCTCGGCGGTGCTGCTGGTGCTGGTGATCGCGCTGTCGGTGCTGGCGCCGCTGGTCTGGGGCGACGGCGCTGCGGTGGTCGACACCGACGCGATCGGCCAGGGCGCGTCCGCGGCGCACCCGTTCGGCACGGACGCCCTCGGCCGCGACATCTTCCTGCGCACGCTCGTGGCGACCCGCCTGTCGGTCGGTCTCGCGGTGCTCGCGACCGTGATCGGCGTCGGCGCCGGAGTCGTCCTCGGCTCGCTGCCGTCGGTGCTGCCACGGTGGGCGGGCCGGCTGCTCACGTCGGCGATCGACATCGCCGTCGCCTTCCCCGGGCTGCTGCTGGCCCTGTTCTTCGCGGTGATCTTCGGCGTGGGCACGAACGGCGCGGTGCTGGCGATCGCGTTCGCGATGGCGCCGGCGTTCGCCCGGCTCGTCCAGACGCTCTCGGCGTCGGTCGCCGGGCGCGACTTCATCGCCGCGGCCCGGGTGTCCGGCGTCGGCCGGATCCGGCTGCTGGCCCGGCACGTGCTGCCGAACATCGGCGAACCGCTAGTCGTGAACGCGACCATCGGCGCCGGATCGGCGTTGCTCGCCTTCGCCGGGCTCTCGTTCCTCGGCATCGGCGTGCAGGCCCCGGACTACGACTGGGGGCGGCTGCTGCGCGAAGGCCTGGACGGGATCTACGTGACGCCGATGGCCGCGCTCGCGCCCGCCATCGCCGTGGTGCTCGCCGGGCTGGCGTTCAACCTGGTGGGGGAGACCGTGGCCGCCGTGGTCGGCGTCCGCTCCCGCGCCGCCCGGCGCGCCTCCGGCCCGCTGCCCGCGCCGCGCCCCGCGGTCGCCGAGGAGCCGGCGGACGACGCGGTGCTCGTCGTCGAGAACCTCCAGGTGGCCTTTCCCCGCCACGGCGGGTGGACGGTCCCGGTGCGCGGCCTGAGTTTCACCGTGCGCGCGGGTGAGGCGATCGGCGTCGTCGGCGAGTCCGGCTCCGGGAAGAGCCTGACGGCGCTGGCCGTCTCCCGCCTGATCGAGCTGCCGGGCGTCGTGACGGCGGACCGGCTGGAGTTCGCCGGGACGTCGCTGCTGACGGCGTCCGACCGGGACGTGCGCGGTCTGCTCGGGACGTCACTGGCCATGGTGTTCCAGGACCCGATGACGTCGTTCAACCCGGCGCGGCGCGTCGGCGGGCAGCTCGCGGAGGTGTCCGAGCAGCACCACGGCCTTTCGCGGCGCCAGGCGTTCGAACGCGCGGTGGATCGCCTCACCGCGGTGCGGGTCCCGGCCGCGCGGCGGCGCGCCCGCCAGTATCCGCACGAGTTCTCCGGCGGCATGCGCCAGCGGGCGATGATCGGCATGGGCCTGATGGGCGCGCCGAAGCTGATCGTCGCGGACGAGCCGACCACGGCCCTGGACGTCACGGTCCAGCGCCAGGTGCTGCGGCTGCTGGCCCGCACCCGCGAGGCCGAGGGCGCGGCGATCCTGCTCATCAGCCACGACATCGCGGTGGTTTCCCAGACGTGCGAACGGATGCTGGTGATGTACGCCGGCCGGGTGGTGGAGGACCTGCCGACGTCGGCGCTGCCCGGCGCGGCGCGGCACCCGTACACCCGGGCGCTGCTGGCCACCACGGTCGACCTCGGGACCGACCGCGACGAGCCCCTCGCCGTGATCCCCGGCCGTCCCCCGGAGCCGGACCAGGTCCCGGCAGGCTGCGCGTTCGCGGCCCGCTGCCCGGTGGCGAGCGACCGTTGTACCACCGAAGATCCGGTGCTGGAACGCGCCGAAGACGGTCACCGCGTGGCGTGCTGGCATCCGCACGAGGCCGCGGTGAGTGTCCTTTCCGGACAGTCGCGAAAGGATGGTGCCGCGTGAGCGAGCTGCGGTTCGACACGGTGAGCGTCCGGTACGGCCGGTTGACGGCGGTCGACGGCGTCAGCCTGACCGTCCCTTCCGGACAGGTCGTCGGCCTGGTCGGCGAGTCCGGCTCCGGCAAGTCGACGCTGGCGCGGGCCGCGGTCGGGCTGTCGCCGGTCAGCGGCGGCCGGGTGCTGCTCGACGGCGTCGACGTCCGGCGCCTGCCCCGGCGCAAGCCGCTGCAGATGGTGTTCCAGGACCCGTACTCCTCGTTGGACCCCCGGATGGCCGTCGGCGAGTCGATCACCGAGGCGATGCCGCGCGGCGCGCACCGCGGGGCGGCCGGGCGGCGGGCCGAGGTGGCGCGGCTGCTCGAACTGGTCAGCCTGGATCCCGAACGCGCCGCGACCCTGCCCGGTCAGCTCTCGGGCGGGCAGCGGCAGCGCGTCGCGCTCGCCCGGGCGCTCGCCGGGCAGCCGAAGGTGCTGATCGCCGACGAGATCACCTCCGCCCTCGACGTCTCGGTGCAGGGTGCCGTGCTCAACCTGGTCCGCGAGGTCCAGCGGCGTCTCGAGTTGTCGATGCTGTTCATCTCGCACAACCTCGCGGTGGTCCGGTACGTGAGCGACTTCGTCGCGGTCATGTACCTCGGCCGGATCGTCGAAGCCGGGCCGGCCGAGCGGGTGCTCACCGAGCCACAGCACCCGTACACCCGGGACCTGCTGGCCGCCGCGCCGTCGCCGCACCGCGGCCTGCTCGACGAAGCGGTCGACGACGCATTGGCCGACACCGAACCCGCCGACCCGCACCACCCGCCGCCCGGCTGCCACTACCACCCGCGGTGCCCGATCGGCCCGCTCGTGCACCCCGACCGCACCGTCTGCCTCGACACCGACCCGGCCGCCGAGGCCGCCGAGCGTCCCCACTCCGCGGCCTGTCACTTCGCCGCGACCCCACCGATTCCCACGAGGAGAACCGCATGACCCGACGCCTGAGCGCCGACGACCTGTACGCCTTCGAGTCTCCCGAGCACCCCGCGCTCTCCCCGGACGGCACGCGGATCGTCTACGTCGTGCGCACCGCCGACCGCGACGCGGACCGCGACACGCGCTCGCTCTGGCAGGTCGGCACCGACGGCGGCCCGGCGCGCCGGCTCACCCGCGGGGACGCCGACGTCGCCCCGGCGTGGTCGCCCGACGGCACGCGGATCGCCTTCCTGCGCGCCGGGGACGGCCCGGCGCAGCTGTGGCTGCTGCCCGCCGACGGCGGCGAACCCGAGCAGGTGACCACGCTCCCGCTCGGCGCGGGCAGCCCGGTCTGGCGGCCGGACGGCGCCGAGATCGCCTTCGCCGCCCCGGTCGACCTGTCCGCCGACGAGGGGGACGACGACGCGGCCCGGGCCCGCCGCGCCGGTGCCCCGGTGGTCGCCGACCGGCTCGACTTCAAGGCCGACGGCGCCGGGCTGCTGCGCACCCTGCGCAAGCACGTCCACGTCCTCGACGTCGCCTCGGGCGAGGTCCGGCAGGTGACGTCGGGCGACTGGCACGCGGGCGATCCGGCCTGGTCACCGGACGGCGGGCGGCTGGCGTTCCCCGCCGGGCCGGACGCCGACGCGGACCTGACGTTCCGCTCCGGCGCCTACGTCGTCGAGTCCGCCGACCGGCTCGCCGAGCCCCGGCCGGTCGGCTCCGGTGACGGCATGTCCGGCACGGTCACCTGGACCGCGGACGGCGCCGCGCTGCTCGTCGTCGGCCGCCGCGACACCGCGCCCGGCCACCTCGGCCTGCTGCGGATTCCCCTGGACGGCGGCGAAACCACCGACCTGGCCGCCTCGCTGGACCGCAACGTGATGCCGGGCGGGCCGGGTTATCCCGGCGCGGTGCCGGTGCTGAGCGGGGACGGCACCACCGTGCTGTTCTGCGTCCGCGATCGCGGGGACACGCACCTCTACGCGGTCGGCGCCGACGGTGGCGAGCCGCGGCTCGTGGCCGGGGGCAGCGGGAACACCCTGTCGGACGTTTCCGTCGCCGGAGACACCGTGGCGGTCGTCCTCGCGACCCCGACGTCGTACGGCGAGATCGCGACGGTCGCCGTCGCCGGGGGAGCCCCCGAAGTGCACACGGCGCACGGAGACGACGACGTCGAGCTGTTCGTCCGTGAGGAGCGCGAGTTCACCGTCTCCGACGGCACGGTCGTGCACGGCTGGCTGCTGCGGGACCCCGAGCGCACCGGCCCGCTGCCGCTGCTGCTGGACATCCACGGCGGCCCGCACAACGCGTGGAACGGCAGCGCCGACGCCGTGCATACCTACCACCAGCAGCTGGCCGCGCGCGGCTGGGCCGTGCTGCTGCTCAACCCGCGTGGCAGCGACGGTTACGGCGAGGCGTTCTACACCGCGGCCGTCGGCGCCTGGGGGGTCGCCGACGCGAAGGACTTCCTCGAGCCGCTGGACGCGCTCGTCGCCGAAGGGGTCGCGGACGCGAAGCGGCTCGCGGTCTCCGGCTACAGCTACGGCGGCTTCATGACGTGCTACCTGACCAGCCACGACGACCGCTTCGCCGCGGCCGTCGCCGGCGGGGTCGTCAGCGACGCGGTCAGCATGGCCGGCACGTCCGACAGCGGGCACTACCTCGGCGTCGCCGAACTGGGCGGAGCGTCCTCTGTGGACCAAGCGCACTTCGGCGAGTCGTCGCCGCTGGCCCGGGTCGGGCAGGTCCGCACGCCGACGCTCGTGGTGCACGGCGCCGACGACGACCGCTGCCCGGTCGGGCAGGCCGAGCAGTGGTTCACCGCGTTGCGCGAGCAGGGCGTGCCGGCCCGGCTGGTGCTCTACCCGGGCGCGTCGCACCTGTTCATCCTCGAGGGCAAGCCTTCGCACCGCGCGGACTTCAACCGCCGCGTCTTCGACTGGGTCGAGCAGCACGCGGGCACGCCGGGCCGGGTGTCGCTCGACGCCGCGCACTGGCGGCGTCGCCTCGCCGCGCTCGCGCGCAAGCACCGCGTGCCCGGCGCGTCCCTGGGCATCCTGCGCCTCGACGGCGACGAGCGGATCTTCGCGACCACCGGCGTGCTCAACAAGGCGACCGACGTCGAGGTCACCGAGGACTCGGTGTTCCAGATCGGCTCGATCACCAAGGTGTGGACGGCGACCGTGGCGATGCAGCTGGTCGACGAGGGCCTGCTGGAGCTGGACGCGCCGATCGCCGACGTGCTGCCGGAGCTGCGGCTGGCCGACCCGGACGTCACCAAGCAGGTGACGCTGCGGCACCTGCTCACCCACACCAGCGGCATCGACGGCGACGTCTTCACCGACACCGGCCGCGGCGACGACTGCGTCGAGAAGTACGTCGAGGTGCTGGACCAGGCCGCGCAGACCCACCCGCTCGGCGCGACCCTGTCCTACAGCAACTCGGGCTTCATCCTCGCGGGCCGGGTCATCGAGAAGCTGACCGGCAAGACGTGGGACGCGGCGCTGCGGGAGCGGCTGTTCACCCCGCTCGGCCTGACGCACACGGGCACCCTGCCCGAAGAGGCCCTGCTGTTCCGCGCGGCGATGGGCCACGTCGCGGCCGGTGACGCCGAGCCGCAGCCCGCGCCGGTGTGGGGCCTGCCGCGCTCGGCGGGCCCGGCCGGCCTGATCACGGCGACCACGGCGGACGTCCTGACGTTCGCCCGCCTGCACCTGACCGGCGGCCTCGGCCCGGACGGCGCGCGCGTGCTGAGCTCGGCGTCCGCCGCCGCGATGACGGAACGCCAGGCGGACATGCCGGACAAGCACACCCTCGGCGACTCGTGGGGCCTCGGCTGGATCCGCTTCGACTGGGACGGCCACCGCGTCTACGGCCACGACGGCAACACGATCGGGCAGTCGGCGTTCCTGCGGATCCTGCCGGAGCCCGGCCTGGCCGTCACCCTGCTCGCCAACGGCGGCAACACCCACGACCTGTACGAGGAGCTGTACCGCGAGCTCTTCGCGGAGCTGGCGGGCGTCGCGATGCCGCAGCCGCTGACCCCGGCTGCCACCCCGCCCGCTGTCGACGTCTCGGAGTTCCTCGGGGTGTACGAGCGGGAGTCGGTGCGCACGGAGGTCTTCGAGGGCGAGTCGGGCCTGCGCATCCGCCAGACGGTCACCGGCCCGCTCGCCGAGCTGGTCCCGGAACCGATGACGGAGGACGCCCTGGTCCCGATCGGCCCGGCCCACTTCGCCCTGCGCCCGGCGGGCACGAAGTCCTGGCAGTCGGTGACGTTCTACCAGCTGCCGACGGGGGAGCGGTACCTGCACACCGGAGTGCGGGCCACCCCGAAGGCAAGCTGACCGTCCCGCCGGCCTGAAGTCCGTGAATGGCACATTAAGGGACTTAGAGTCCCTCAATGTGCCATTCACGGCTTAAGGGACGATGACCACGCGACGGTCGTCGCCCGGGTCCTTCCAGGCCGCTTCGACGTCCTCCAGCGGCACCGTGCGCGCGTCGATCCGGAAGGTGCCCCGGCCGATCTCCTCCGCCAGGGCGGGCAGCTCCGCGACGATGTCCCGCGCCGGGACCGAGCCCTGGCCGCTGCCCACCAGCTGCAGCCGCGCCGCCCGCAACGCGGCCGACGGCAGGGACGCCGTCCGGCCCGCCACCGAGCCGATCTCCACCCACGTCAGCGGCCGGGACTGGTCACGGCGGTGCGTGACGATCGAAACCATCGCCTCGGCGGTCGGCTCGCCCCAGACGTAGTCCAGGACGACGTCGACGTCCGCGGCCTCCGCAGCGACGTCGGCCAGCGAGACCGCGACGTCGGCGCCCAGGTCCGGCAGGGTCGCGAGGCGGCCGGGGTCGCGGCCCGCGGCGACCACCCTCCCGGCCCCGAGGTGGCGCGCCACCTGGACGGCCAGCCGTCCCGCGTTGCCCGTCGCGCCCAGGACCAGGACGTCCTGCCCGGCCGCGAACCCGATCCGCCGCCGCAGCGCGATCCACGCCGACATCGCCGGGTTCATGCCCGCGGCCACGAGCACCGGGTCGATGTCGCCGGGCAGCGCGACGCTGCGGCGCAGGTCCACGACCGTCCGCTCGGCCAGCGCGCCCATCGCCGTGTCCGGCAGGACGAAGTAGCGCAGGCCGCCGTCGGGCGCGCGGCCCACGCCGTCGATCCCGGGCACGAACGGCAGCTCGGCGGACTCGGTGTAGTGCGAGCCGTCGGCCTGCGACCGCACCCGCGGGTGCAGCCCGACGGCGAGGACGTCGACGAGCACCTCGTCCGGCGTTTCCGGTGCCGGCTCGGGAAAGTCCTGGCAGGACGGCGGTGTGCCGAACGACGTGACGACCGCTGCGCGCATGGTGACCCCTACGAAGTTGATTGGTAGTGCCAACTACATTAGCTGGCACTACCAACTAGTTCAAGGTAGTCTCACGGCATGACCGAACCCGGCCACGACGAGGTGATGGACCGCCTGGTCCAGGTGTCCTTCACGGTGATGGCGCTGCTCAGCCGCGCGGCGGCCGCCCACGACCTGTCACTGACGCAGCTGCGCGCGCTGGCGATCCTGCGCGACCGCACGCCGAAGATGGCGGAGCTGGCCGACCACCTCGGCCTGGACCGCTCGTCGGTGACCGGGCTGGTCGACCGGGCCGTCAAGCGCGGCCTGGTGCGGCGGGAGGCCAGCGACGACGACGGGCGCGCGGTGCGCGTCGGCCTGACCGAACAGGCCCACCGGCTCGCCGGCGAACTCGGGGCGGAGATCGCGGCGCTGCTCGCGCCGCTGACCCACGACCTCACCCCGGCGGAACGGAACCGGCTGGGTGCCCTCCTGGGTCGGATGCTCCGTTAGCTGTCAGAAGGTGCGGACGAGCGGCGGATCAGCCAGGTGAGCCCGAACGCCAGCAGCCCGATGCACCCGGCGACCATGAACGCCGTCCGCAGCCCCGCCGCGTCCGGGCTGCTCGCGTGGGCGTCCACCGTGCCGAGCGTGGCCACGCTGACGAACAGTGCCGTCCCCATCGCCCCCGCCACCTGCTGCAGCGTCGAGAGGATCGCGCTGCCGTGCGAGTACAGGTGCTCGGGCAGCACGCCGAGCGACTCGGTCATCAGCGGCGTCATCATCAGGCCCAGCCCGGCCATCAGCAGCACGTGGATCCCGATCACCGCGATCAGCGGCGACGTCGGCCCCAGCAACGTGAACAGCCACAGCGACAGCGCCATGGCCGCCGCGCCCGGGATGACGAGCGGGCGTGCGCCCACCCGGTCGAACAACGCACCCACCGGCCGGCCCAGCAGCCCGAGCACCAGGCCGCCCGGCAGCACCGCCAGCCCGCTCACGAACGTGCTGGTGCGCAGCACCGTCTGCAGGTAGAGCGGCAGCAGGATCGCGGCCGCGCCGATCAGGCACACGAACAGCAGCGCCGTCAGCACCAGCGCCACCACGAACGGGCGGTGGGTGAACGGCCGCAGGTCCAGCAGCGCGCGGTCCCGGCGCTGCAGGCGGAGCTGGCGCCAGGTGAACACCACGAGCGCGGCCACTCCGACGACGATCGGCAGCCACGCCGGCACCGGCGGTTCCGCACCGCCGGCCTCGCCCGTCGACGACAGCCCGTACAGCAGCCCGCCGAACCCGATCGCGGACAGCAGCACCGAAGGCACGTCCAGCGGCACCCGGCGCGTCTCGCTGTCCAGGCGCAGCCGCAGCAACCCGATCACCAGCGCGGCCAGCGACAGCGGCAGCACGATCCAGAACATCCACCGCCAGCCCAGCGACGACAGCACGGCCCCGCCGATCGTCGGCCCGATGGCCGGCGCCACGGCGATGACGATCGTGATCGTGCCCATCGTCGCGCCCCGCCGCTGCGGCGGCACCAGCCGCATCACGGTGGTCATCAGCAGCGGCAGCATCACGGCCGTGCCGCACGCCTGCACCACCCGCCCGGCCAGCAGCACCCCGAACCCGGGCGCCAGCGCGCTGATCAGCGTGCCGAGGCTGAACGCCGTCAGCGACACGACGAAGACCTGCCGCGGGGTGAACCGCTCCAGCAGGAACCCGGTCGTCGGGATGACCACCGCCATCGTCAGCAGGAACCCGCTGGTGAGCCACTGCACCGTCGTGGTCGGCACGTTCAGGTCGACGGTCAGGTCGCGCAACGCGACGCTCAGGATCGTCTCGTTCAGGATCATCACGAACGCCGAAAGCACGAGGACCCCGATGAGGAGCCCCGAGCCCGCCGGGGCGGCCGTCCGGGAGGCGGGTGCGGTGTGCACGGTGTCGGTCATCGGGAGGGAACTCCTGTCGGTCTCCCCTGCAGTCTGCCTGGGCCGCACGGCCCGTGTCACGGCGGTTTACGGCGTGGACCCGGTCACGCGGCCCGAAACCGAACCCCCTGCAACCCCCTCGGCACCGTCCGATATGCTTCTGCGAGTACGGACTTCCGGAGCGCGCGATTAGCTCAGCGGGAGAGCGCTTCCCTGACACGGAAGAGGTCACTGGTTCAATCCCAGTATCGCGCACCAGGGTTCCCCAACCCTTCAAGCGGAGTTCGTACCGCGGGCGATTAGCTCAGGGGGAGAGCGCTTCGTTCACACCGAAGAGGTCACTGGTTCGATCCCAGTATCGCCCACCCGAGAATCGTAGGAGAGCCCTGCTTGCGGAATGCGCAAGCGGGGCTCTTCTCGTCAGTGTCTTGGGGGGGGGGGGGCCCCCCCCCCCCCGCCGGGGGCACGCCCCCGGACCCCCACCGTGGTTCCGTGGGTCTGTCGGGTGCCCGTTGATCGGTTGTCGCTCTCTTTTTTCTTGTTTCTTTCAGCCGATTGGGTGGCTGTTGTCGTTCGTCCTGTTGGGTCGGGACGTGGTTAGGAAGTTCCGGCGGTGTCGGATCGCGGTTGGACGGTGACTGTCCGTTTGTTTTTGTGTCCTTTGTGGACCTTGGGGGTTTGTTGTGTGGTAGGGGTTTCCGCCAGCAGGGTGCCTGCCGGTGGACCGACCGGGTGCCGGTAACGCCGAATGCCCTGAACGGACGTGTATCCGGGAGCCGGGGCGTGTTCTCCTTTGGGTGATGGAAAACGCTGGGGAGCAGGACGACGGACCGCCGCGGGTCCGCGTCCTCGGCCCGTTCGAGGTGAGCGCGCACGAGCGCGCCCTCGTCCTCGGTGGCACCCGGATCCGCACCCTCCTCGCCCTGCTGACCGTCAACGCCGGCCGCGTCACCGGGGTCGGCGCGCTGGTGGAAGCCCTGTGGGGTGGCGACGCGCCCCCGGATGCCCGGCGCACCGTGCGGACCTATGTGTCCCGTGCCCGCCGCGGACTGCTGCCCCTCGCGGCGGCCCTCGGCACCGGCGAGCTCATCGCCACGCACCCGGCCGGTTACACGCTGTTGGTCCCGCCCGGCCTCGTCGACGCCGCCCGGTTCGAACGGCAGGTCACCGCGGGCCGCGAAGCCATCGCCGCGAGCCGGTACGCCGAAGCGCGCGAGATCCTGGCGGCGGCACTGGCTTTGTGGCGCGGCGACGCCTACGGCGAGTTCGCCGCCGTGGCGTCGCTGCGGTCCGAGGCGGCCCGGCTGGCGAGCCTGCGCCTGACCGCCACCGAGGACCGCGTCGAGGCCGAACTCGCCACCGGCGCGAGCGCCACCCTGGTCGAGGAGCTCACCGGCCTCACCGAACGCGAGCCCAGCCGCGACCGGCTGTGGGGCCAGCTGATGATCGCGCTGTACCGGGCGAACCGCCAGGCGGACGCCCTGGACACCTTCTCCCGCGCCCGCACCCAGCTCGTCGAACGATTCGGCCTCGACCCCTCGGCGCGGCTGGCCGAGATCCACCGCCAGGTGCTCGACGGTGACCCGCGGCTGCTCGGGCCGCGCCCGGTCCAGAGCGTCGTCACCCGGCTGCCCGCCCCCGCGCGCAACGACCTGCCCGGCGACATCCCCGACTTCGCCGGCCGCGAACCCGAACTCGCCCGGTTGCTGTCGGCCCGGGAGAAGGCACCCGGCGTCACCGTCGTCACCGCGATCGACGGGATGGCCGGGGTCGGGAAGACGACGCTGGCCGTGCACGCCGCGCACCGCCTCGCCGGGCACTACCGCGACGCGCAGCTGTTCGTCGACCTGCACGGCCACACCCCCGGTCAGGAGCCGACCTCACCCGCGGCGGCCCTCGACGCGCTCCTGCGCGCCCTCGACGTGCCCGTCGACCGCATCCCCGCCGACCAGCACGCGCGGGCGGCACTCTGGCGGGCGGAACTGGCCACCCGGTCGGTGCTGGTGGTGCTGGACAACGCCGCCGACGCCGCGCAGGTCCGGCCACTGCTGCCCGGGAGCCCGCGCAGCCTCGCGCTGGTCACCAGCCGTCGCCGTCTCGTCGACCTCGAAGCCGCCGACGTCATCTCCCTGGACGTGCTGCCCGAGGCGGACGCGGTGGTGCTGTTCACCGGTGTCGTCGGCCAGGCCCGGGGGGACGCCGAATCCGCGTCCGTCCTGGACGTCGTGCACCACTGCGGCCGGCTCCCGCTGGCCATCCGCCTCGCCGCGGCCCGGCTGCGCACCCGCCAGGCGTGGACGGTGCGGTACCTGGCGCGCCGGCTCCAGCACGCCCGGTGGCCGCTCGCCGAGCTGTCGGCGGGGGACCGCGGGGTGGCCGCGGCGTTCGCGTTGTCCTACGAGCAGCTCGACGACCCGCGGCAGCGCATGTTCCGGCTGCTCGGCGTGCACCCGGGCCCGGACTTCGACGCCCCGGCCGCGGCCGCGCTCGCCGCGCTGGACCTCGCCGACGCCGAACAACTGCTGGAAAGCCTGGTCGACGACCACCTGCTGCAGCAGCACGCGCCGGGCCGCTACCGCTTCCACGACCTGCTGCGGCGGCACGCGCACACCACCGCGCTCGACGGCGAACCCGAACCGGACCGGCGCGCGGCGCTGCGCCGGGTGGTCGGCTTCCACCTGCACACGGCCTACCACGGCAGCCGCCTGCTCGACGACCAGCACCCGCCGATCGACCTCGAGCCGGCCGGCTGCGAGCCCTGGCCGCTCGAAGACGCGGAGGAGGCGATGAGCTGGTTCGACGCCAACCACCGCTGCGTCGTCGCCGCGCGCGCCGCCGCCGAGGAACAGGGCTGGGACACCGCGGTCTGGCAGCTCGCCTGGACCCTCGACAACTTCCACTACCGCCGCGGCGACCTGCACGCCAACATCGCGTGCTGGCGGGCGGGCCTGGCCGCTGCCGAACGGCTGGGCGACCCGGCCGCGCAGGCCCGCGCCCACCGGCGGCTCGGGCTCGTCTACGCGCCACTGGGCCGGTTCTCCGAGGCGCTGGACCACCTGGGCGAGTCGCTGCGGCTGGCCGAGGAGATCGGCGACCTGCGCGGCCAGGCGGGTGTCCACTACGTGCTCGCGCTGGCCTGGCACGAACAGGACGACCACGTCCGCGCGCTCGCCCGCGCCTTCAGCTCCCACGACCTGTACCGCACGCTCGGCAACACCAAGTGGGAAACCCGGGCGCTGAGCCTGATCGGGACCTGTTACAGCCACCTCGGCCACCACGGCGAGGCCCGCCGCTACTGCCGGACGGCTCTCGCGCTTTCCTTGCGCCGCAAGGACGTCTACGGCGAAGCGGACAGCCTGGAGAGCCTCGGCCGGATCGCGAACGACCTCGGCGAGCACGCCAAGGCGCTGGAGCACTACGAGCGGGCCCTGGAACTCTGGCGTGCGCTCGACAACACCTACCGGCAGGCGGGCGTCCTTTCGGCACTGGGCGACACGCACCGGCAGCTCGCGGACTCCGCCCGGGCCCGCGCGGCCTGGCGGGCGGCGGAGCAGCTGTACCGAGCCCGGGAGCTGCACGTGGCCGCCGACCGCGTCGGCCGGAGCCGCACCGGCTGACCCCGCCCGGTGCGGCCCCGGTCGTACACGACTGCCCGGAGAACCGCGTCGCCGGTTGTGCGGGCCTGGGCGGGCCGGGTCAGATTCCCCGCCGGGCGGGACCGTTTTCCCTGTCGGCCGGGAAAAGCGCGCGGTTACATTCGGTCCCGACCTTCGGCCGACGTGCGACAAAAGGGGGAACCCGAGTGACTGACCACGAGGTGGGCGTACTGGCGATCGGGGCGGGACCGGCGAACCTGGCGCTGGCCGCGGCCATCGAGGAGTCCGGTTCGCCCGAGCTCGCCGGGGAAACCCTGCTGCTGGAACAGAGTCCCGACATCAAGTGGCAGCGCAACCTGCTGATGCCCTGGGCCCGCAGCCAGGTCTCGTTCCTCAAGGACCTGGTGACCCTGCGCAACCCGCAAAGCCGCTTCTCCTTCCTGAACTTCCTGCACGAATCGGGCCGGCTGAACGAGTTCGTCAACCTCGGCACCTTCAACCCGTTCCGCTGGGAGATCTCCGACTACCTGCAGTGGGTGGCGAAATCGCTGGAGCGGGTCAACATCCGCTACGGCGCCCGCGCCGCGTCGATCGAACCGGCGCACGGCGCGGACGGCCTGCTGACCGGCTGGACCGTCACCCTCACCGACGGCGACACCATCCGCTGCCGCGATCTCGTCGTCGGCGGCGGGCGTGATCCGCACGTCCCGGCGGTGTTCGCCGACCTGCCCGCCGACCGCGTGATCCACAGCGCCCAGTACCGGACGCGCATCGCGCAGACCGACCGGGACGAGCCGTTGCGGGCGGTGGTCGTCGGCGGGGCGCAGAGCGCCGCCGAGATGTTCATGGCCCTGCACGAAAACCTGCCCTCCAGCGAGATCACGCTCGTCGTGCGCTCGGTCGGCCCGCAGAACTACCAGACGAGCAAGTTCGTCAACGAGCTGTTCTTCCCGTCCTTTGTGGACCGCTTCTACGACAGCCCGCCGGAGATCCGCGAGGAGCTCCTGTCCGAGATGCGCCTGACCAACTACGGCGGCATGGCGCCGCCGTTCCTCGACGAGCTCTACCTGATGCTCTACCGGCAGAAGATGCTCGGCCCGGAGCGGTCCCGCGTCCGCGCGATGACCGAGGTCGTCGCCGCGCGCGAAGAGGACGGCGCGGTCGTGCTCGACCTGCGGGACCGCACGAGCGGCAAGGTCGAGCCGCTGGTGTGCGACTTGGTGCTGCTGGGCACCGGGTACGACCCGCGGATGCCCGCCCTGGTGCGGGACCTGACCGCCAAGGCCGGCCGGCCGGAGATCACGGTCAGCCGGTGCTACCGCGTCGACCTGGGTGACGCGGCGTGGGGCGCGGTGTACCTGCAGGGTGTCAACGAGGAGACGCACGGCATCGCCGACTCCCTGATCAGCGTGCTCGCCCACCGGTCGCAGGACATCGTCGACGACCTGCTGTCCCGGCGCGGCGTCGCACCGGTGCGGAGCGCGTGATGGCGGGGGAGCGGCTGGTGGTGCTCTCGCCGGCGCCCACCGCGAACGGCGACCTGCACCTCGGGCACCTCGCCGGTCCGTTCCTCGCCGCCGACGTCTGCCGCCGGTACGCGGAGGCGACGGGGCGGGAGGCGCTGTTCGGCACGGGCATGCACTTCACACAGAACTACATCGTCACGGCCGCGCGGCGCCTCGGCGTGACGCCCGAGGGCCTGCGTGAGGAGTCGGCCGCGCAGGTGGCGGAGACCCTGGCCGCGCTGGCCGTCCGGGTCGACGGGTTCGCCTGCCTGGAGGACCGGTTCGTCAAGATGGTGCTGCGCTTCCACGAGCGGTTGCACGCACTGGGAAAGCTCAAGCTGCGCGCGGTGAAGTTCCCCTACTCGACGCGGTCGGGCCAGTACCTGATGGACGCCTACGTGCGCGGCGGCTGCCCGTTCTGCCTGGCCGACGGGAACTCCGGGCTCTGCGAGAGCTGCGGCCACCCGATCGAGCCGGGTGAGCTGCTCTCACCCCGTTCGGCGCTGGACCCGGACGAGCCGGTGGAGCTGCGCGAGGCCGAGATCCTGGTGTTCTCACCGGAGGAGTACCGGGCGGAGCTCACCGAGTTCTTCGCCGCGCGCCGGGCCGGGATGCGGCCGCACATGGCCCAGCTGATCGACGAGATGCTGGCCCGGCCGCTGCCGGACTTCCCGGTCACGCAACCGGGCTCGTTCGGCATCCCCGCGCCGTTCCCCGAGACACCCGGCCAGGTGTTCTACGCGCACATGGAAGGCATGCCCTGGAGCATGTGCACCACCGCGCTGGCCGCCGAGCGGCGGGGCGCGGTGCTTGCCGCGGACGACGAGCTGTGGGCGGCGGATTCGGGCACCCGGGTCGTCTACTTCATGGGCCTGGACGCGACCTACCCGTTCGCCGTCGTCGGGACGGCGATGCTGCTGGCGCTGGGCGGGTACGTCCTGCCGGACCGGTTCGTCACCAACGACTTCTACGAGCTGGCCAACGACAAGTTCTCCACCAGCCGCGACCACGTCGTGTCCGGGCGGGAGCTGGCCGGCGAGGTGCCCCGGGACCTGATCCGGTTCCACCTCGCCTCGACCAGCCCGGAGTTCCAGCGCACCGACTTCACGCGCGGCGCGCTGGAGCGGGTGACCGAGACCCGGCTCGTCGGGCCGTGGAACCGGGTCGCGGAGAAGGTCGACGCCTGGGTGGGCCGGGAGCTGCCGGTCTCGGAGCGGTCGCGGGCCGCGGCCGGGCGGGTGCTCGCACGGTTCGCCGCCGCCTACGGCGTCGACGGGTTCAGCATGACGGCCGCCGCGTTCACCCTGGCCGAGCAGCTGGGCCGGCTCGACGGCTGGAAGCCCGGCGAGCACGACGCCGGCGACTTCTGCCACGAGGTCGACGTCCTGCTGCGCTGCGCCGGGCCGATCCTGGTCGACCTGGCCGAGGCGCTGCCGGACCGGACGATCCCGGCCCGCGCGGCCGCGACCACCGTCACGCCGCGGCGGCTGCCCCGGCTCGACGGCGCGGTCCCGTCGTGACCCCCCGGGAGGTAGTGGTCGCCGGGGCGGGCGTCACCGGGCTGCTCGCCGCGGTCGAGTGCGCGCTCGCCGGGCACCACGTGACCGTCCTGGACCGGGGCCCGATCCCCAACCCGGACGCCAGCTCGGCCGACCAGCACCGGGCGCTGCGCACGTTCGCCCCCGGCGACGCGGCCGCGACCCGGCGGATGGCGGCGGCGCACCGGCGCTGGCTCGAACTGGAAACCCTGCTGGGGGACCGGTTCCTGCGTCGCGTCGGCATCGTCACGGCCTGGCCCGACGGTGACGTCGGCGGCGTGCTCGAGGCGGCGATCGGCGCCGGCGTGCCGGTCTCGACCGTCGCCCCGGAGACGCTGCCGCACATCGGCTTCCCGGCGGGCACGACCGGTGTCCTCGAGCTCGACGCCGGGGTGCTGCTGGCCGACCGGGTGCTCCGGACCGCGGTGCGCTGGCTCGACGCGCACCCCGCCGTGCGGCTGCGGCCCTGGTCGGCCGTGACCGAGGTCGACGGCGACACCGGCAAGGTCACCCTCGCCGGGGGTGAGGTCCTCGGGGCCGACGCGGTGCTGGTCGCGGCCGGGCCGTGGACGCCCGACCTGGTCGGGCTGCCGGCGGTCCGGCACCGGCAGACCATGCTCTACCTCCGGCCCCCGGCCGAGCTGGCCCGGTGGTGGGAGACCGCCCCCGGCGCGGGGCGGATCGGCGCGGACGCGCGGGCGTGGCTGCTGCCACCCGGCGACGGCACGCTGCTCAAGATCAGCTCGGACGCGGTCTGCCGCGAAGTGCCCGACACGGACTGCGCCGGGGACGGCCCGGCGGACTGGACGCAAGCGCTGCTGGCGGCGTCGATCCTGTCCGATGTGGACCGTTACACGGTCGTCGCGGCCAAGCAGTGCCACTACCTGACCGGTGACGTTGACGCCTTGCTGGCGCGTGTCGGTTCAGCCGTCCAAGCCCGTGCGGCGTGCGGCGGCACCGGGTTCGCCACGGCGCCCCTCGCCGCCCGCCGGTTCGTCACGACCATCACAGAGGAGACGGCATGAGCAACGAGGCCCCGGCCGGCGTGTTCGCCGTGCTGAAGGCGACCCCGACCCCCGTGCGCTACCTGCTCGGGGGCGTGTTCGTCAACCAGCTCGGCGCGTTCGTCCAGACCTTCCTGCTGCTGTACCTGACCGTGCGGGGGGTCTCGGTCGCCGCGGCGGGTCTGTGCCTCGTCGCCTACAGCGTCGGGGCGATCTTCGGGACGATGCTGGGCGGTGAGCTCACGCACCGGTTCGGCCCGCGCAACACCATCGTGGTGGCGATGATCGCGTCGGCTCCGCTGGTCGCGTCGATCCCGCTGCTGGCCCACCCGTCGACGTTCTGGCCGCTGGCCGGCGTCGTCGCGCTGGGCGGGCTCGCGACGCAGGCCTACCGCCCCGCGGCGGCGGTGCTGCTGTCGGACCAGATGCCCGAGGAGTACCAGGTCATGGGCTTCTCCATGATGCGGATCGCGCTGAACATCGGGGCCGCGCTGGCCCCGCTGATCGCCGCGGGCCTGATCCTGGTCGACTGGGACCTGCTGTTCTGGCTGGACGGCGCCACCGCGGCGCTGTACGCGCTGCTCGCCTTCTCGCTGCTGCCGAAGAACGTCGACGTCCCGCCCGAAGAGGACGAGGAGCCCGCGTCCACAGTGGACCGGAAGTCGGCCTACGCGACCATGGTGCGCGACGGCCGGTTCCTGCTCTACCTGGGTTCCATGTTCGTCGGCACGATCGTCTACGCCCAGTTCACCGTCGCGCTGCCGCTGCAGATCCTCGCCGACGGCCACCCGGAGGCCCTCTACAGCGCGGTGCTCGCGACGTCGTCGGTCATCCTGATCGTCACCGAGCTCAAGCTCACCACGTACGTCACCCGCTGGCCGCCCCCGCTGGCCGCCGGTCTCGGGCACGCCGTCTTCGCGGTGGGTGTCGCGGGCTGGGGGCTGGCCGCCGGCTCCGGCACGCTCGTGATCCTCAGCACCGTGTTCTTCGTGTCCGGGCTGATGATCTCCGGGCCGAGCATGTTCGCCTACCCGGCCCGGTTCCCGTCCCGGGTGAAGGCCCGCTACATCGGGACGCAGCACACGATCATCGGGCTGTCCTCGGCGCTCGGCCCGGTCGTGGGGGTGTTCGCGTGGACGTGGCTGGGCCGCGGCATCTGGCCGCTGGGCGGCGCCCTGGGCCTCGTCGCCGGCTACTTCGCCTGGGCGGCCATGAAGCAGAAGACCGCGCCCGTCCCGGCCGTGGAGACCGGGACCGCGACGGAACCCGTGGGAGGGAAGGCATGACCGAACCGAACGGCGTGCTGCTGGTGATCGGCAGCGGGCTGAAGCTCTACCGCGAGTACCTCGTCCGCTCGATCCACCGGCGCGCCCGGTCGGCGGGGCTGGACCTGGTGCTGCTCAACAACCTCAAGCCGACCTGGCAGAAGAAGTACTTCGACGAGATCGTGCTGACCAACGTCTTCGACGCCGAGGTGATGACCGCCGCGGCCAGGGAGGTGGCCGCGCGGCGGCCGATCGCCGGGCTGATGTGCTGGGACGAGCCGGTGGTGCTGGCCGCGGGCGAGCTCGCCGTCGAGCTCGGCGTGCCGGGCCTCGGCCCGGACGGCGCGGTCGGCTGCCGTGACAAGTACCGGACCCGTTCCGTGCTCGCCGCGGCCGGCCTGCACCAGCCCGGCTTCGCCACGGTGGCGACGGCGGACGAGGCGGTCGCGGCGGCCGGCGGGATCGGGTACCCGGTCGTCGTCAAGCCGCGCGCGATGGGTGCCAGCATCGGCGTCGTGCTCGCCGCCGACGCGGCCGAGGTCCGGGCGGCGTTCGAGGTGGCCGCGGGCGCGAGCCGAGCCGAGCACGCGCCCTACGGCGGCACCGCGATCGTCGAAGGCTACGCGGACGGCCCGGAGATCAGCGTCGACGCCGCCGTCCACAAGGGCGAGTACCTGCCGATGTTCCTGGCCCGCAAGCAGAGCGGCGCCGAGCCGTACTTCGAGGAGACCGGGCACGTCGTGGACGCGGCCGACCCGCTGCTGCGGGACCGCGAGCTGATGGACGCCCTCGCCCGCGCGCACCGGCTGCTCGGCGTCGAGGACGGCATCACCCACACCGAGGTCCGGCTGACCGACCGGGGCCCGCTGATCATCGAGATCAACGGCAGGCTCGGCGGCGACCTCATCCCGTTCCTCGGCCTGACCGCCACCGGGATCGACCCGGGCGAGGTGCTCTTCGACGTCGCCACCGGCCAGCGGCCGGAGCTGGCGCCGACCCGGGAGTCCGTGGTGGGCATCCGGTTCGGCTGCCCGCCGCGGGACTGCGTGATCCGGTCGGTGACCGTGCCGGCGGACACCCCCGGGCTGGTGACGGCGTCGAAGATGGTCGAACCCGGCGCGTCGCTGCGGCTGCCGCCGGGGGGTTACCTCGCCCGGCACTCCTTCGTGGTCTGTGAAGGCGACGACGTCGAAACCTGCACCCAGCGGCTCGACCAGGCGGCGGCGCTGGTCGAAGTGGACGCCGACCCGCTCGACCCGCCGGAAACGGGGGCTTCGTTCGTGATGCCGGCCGGGCTGCTGGACGTGGACGCGTGACCGCCGAGAGCCTGACGCGCCCGGCGCCGCGGACCGCGGAAGACATCCTGGCCCGGGCGAAGGCGCTGGTCCCGGTCCTGCGCGAGCGCGCGGGGGAGTTCGAGCGGCTGCGGCGGCTGCCGGCGGACGTCGTCGAGCTGATGCGCGGGGCCGGGGTGTTCCGGATGGCCTTCCCCCGCGAGTTCGGCGGCCCGGAGCTGACCTCGATCGAGCAGACCGAGGTCGTCGAAGCGCTGTCCTACGGCGACACTTCGGCCGGCTGGTGCACGCACATCGGGGCCTGCACCGGGCTGTACGCGTCGTTCATCGCCGGCCCGACGGCCCGGGAGATGTTCGCCGGCCTCGACCTGGTCACCGCCGGCATGCTGTTCCCGGTGGGGCGCGCCGAGCGGGTGCCCGGCGGGTACCGGCTCACCGGGCGCTGGACGTTCGGCAGCGGGGTCACCCACAGCGACTGGGTCATCTCGGGCGCGTTCATCTACCGCGACGGCAAGCCGGACCCGAGCCCGGACGGCCGTGACCCGCACGATTCGCGCCTGTTCATGGTGCCGCGCGCCGACGTCGAGGTCGTCGACAACTGGCACACCACGGGCCTGGCCGGCAGCGGCAGCTGCGACTACACGATCACCGACGTGTTCGTGCCGGAGGAGCGCACCCTCGCCTTCGACACGGTCCACGGCCGCCCGAGCCCGCTGACGAGCGCCGAGTCGTTCATGCGCACGATCCCGGGCGTGCCCCTCGGGGTGGCGCGGGCGGCGCTGGACCACGTCCGGGAGATCGTCCGGACCCGGGTGGACCGCGCGACGGGCGTCCCGTGGGCGGACAACTGGCGGATGCAGACGACGCTGGCCGAGTGCGAAGCGGACTTCACGGCGTCCCGGCACGGCGTCTACGGGACGATGCGGGAGCAGTGGGAGCTGCTCTCGGCGGGCTTGCCGGTCCCGGTGGAGCTGCAGGCGGCGCTGCCGCTGGCGCGGCTGCACGCGTTCCGCACGGCCCGCTCGATCGTCACCCGGCTGTACGACCTGATGCAGACGGGCTCGATCCACCGCAGCGGCCCGCTGGACCGCTGGCTCCGCGACACCACGACGATGTGCCAGCACCTGCTGGCCCAGGACCGCATCCTCCAGTCCGCGGGCGCGCACCTGCTGGGCGGGACCCCGGAGTTCCGCCTCTGCCTGGGCATCACGAGTTAGCTCCCGTTGTAGGACACGCCCGGCGGGTTTCCCACCGGGCGTGTCCTACTGTCGTCCCATGCGAGCGGTGTGGGTGCTGGCCGGGATCCTGGCGTGGAGCGAGTGGCTGAACCGGCGCTGGTCCCGCACGCTCGTCACCGCCGGCGACGACGGCGGTTCCGAAGCCGTGGTCGTACTGGGCTACCGCAACCGCGGCCCGACGGCCAACGCCGTCAACCGCTGGCGCGTCCGCGCCGGCCTCCGCTCCCTGGCGGGCGACGACACCCGGGTGATCTTCAGCGGCGGTGTGACCGGCGACGGCCCCGCGGAAGCCCAGGTGATGGCCGACTACGCGAGGCGCGTGCTCGGGTACGGCGGCCGGCTGGTCCTCGAAGACCGAAGCCGGACGACGTGGGAGAACGTCACGAACGTGATCCCGCTGCTGGAGGACGTCGACCGCGTGAAGATCGCCTCCCAGCCGGCACACGCGCTCAAGGCCCGCGCCTACCTCCGCCGCCGTCGCCCGGACCTCGCCGAGAGGCTCGCACGCGCGGACGACTACCGAGTGGGGGAATGGCTGCTGGTGAAGCCGTTGCTCGCGCTGTACGGCCTGTGGACCCTGCGCCGCCTCGAGCCCGGCGAACGAGCTCCCTGGCACCGGCTTCGCTCGGCTCAACTGCCGTGACGGCCTCCTTCCCGGCTCATATGGCGGTTAAGGAGGCCTTCACGGCAGTTCGGCAGCGGTCGGCGCGGCGCGAACGAAACGCCCGGCGGCAGGTCCCGCCGGGCGTTCCGAGCAAGCCCGCTCAGGACAGTCGTCTCCGCAGCAGAGCCGTGCCGATAGCCGCGAGACCCGCCACCCCCAGCCCCCGCAGCACCCGGTGCTGCCGCCCCGCCCGCCGCTGCGCCACCGCGTACGGGATCGTCGTGTTGGTCACCATCGCGTGCAGCGGCATCCACCGCTTGCCGGACACCCGCTCCAGCGCCACGTCCAGGGCCTTCTCCACCCGGACCGCCGGTGAGCGGACCGTGTCCCGCAGCTCCGCGAAGTTGCGCCGGGACATCTCGGCCAGCGCGTCCGTGTTCGGCTTGCGCCGCGCGTAGTACCGCTCGAACGCCACGCCCGGGTCGTCCGGGTGCGCGCGCAGGCTGCTCACCAGCTCGCGGCAGTCCTCGAACGCCGCGTTCATGCCCTGGGCCAGGAACGGGAACACCGCGTGGCACGCGTCGCCGACCAGCACCACCTTGTCCTCGTGGTGCCACGGTGTCGTGCGCGTCGTGACCAGGTTCATCGTCGGGCGGTCGAAGAACCACGTGCCGATGTCCGGGACCAGCTCCAGCAGGTCCGGGAACAGGTCGCGGAACAGCCGCTCGACGTCGCCCGCGTCGCGCAGGGTCTCGAAGCTGCGCGGGCCGCGGAACGGCAGGACGCACGAGCAGGTGAACGAGCCGTCGCGGTTGGGGTGGGCGAACATCATGGTGTCGCCGCGCGGCCACAGGTGGAAGACGTCCGGGTCCATCCGGAACCCGCCGTCCGGCCGGGCCGGGATGTGCAGCTCGCGCCAGCCCCAGTCGAGGAACTCCTGCGTGTAGCCGGCGCGCTCGTCGCGCTGCAGGAAGCGGCGGACGGCGGAGAAGACGCCGTCGGCGCCGACCAGGACGTCCGCCTTCGCGGTCAACCCCTTGCCGGTGGTCTGGTCGACGAAGTACGCGGTCGCGGTGTCCTTCTCGATGCCGGTGCACCGCGCCTCGAAGACGAACCGGACGCCCGGGACCTTCGCGGCCGCGTCGACGAGCAGCGCGCCGAGGTCACTGCGCTGGATGGCCAGGATGCCGCCGTTGCCGTACGTCGAGAACCGCGTGCCGCCTTCGCGGTCGTGCAGCAGCCGGCCCCGCATCGGCATGACCAGGGCGTCCACTTCGGACCGGAGCCCGGCGTGCTCGAGGGCGTCGAGCCCCCGGCGGGAGAGGCCGAGGTTCATCGACGACCCCTCACCGGAGGCGACCCGCGGGTCCGGGCGGAGGTCGTAGACGGTGACCGTGTGGCCTTCGCGGCCGAGTGAAAGCGCGAGGAAGGCGCCGGCCATGCCGGCGCCCACGATGGTGAACTCCATGCGTACCCCTTCCGGGCGAAAGTGTCAGGGCGAGCGGACGGCGTCGCGGCGCTCCGTCAGCCGCCGGACGAGCTGGTCGCGGATGCGGGGCGGGATGTCCGGGGCGAACCGCCGCAGGTAGCTCTCGGCGTGCACCCCGGAGTCCATCAGGAACGGCAGGTCGAACACGACGAGCTTGCGGATGGCCAGCAGCGGCACCGGCGCGCGCAGCGCCTTGAAGTGCGGGTTCCACAGGCCCGGCTGGTCGCACGCCGGGTGGAACTGGCCGATCATCACGCCGTCGGCCACGAACCGGTCCTTCGCCCGCGCCTGCACGGCGTCGAGCGCGGCCGAGCTGAGCGGGTCGAGGTGCGGCAGCACGAGCAGGATGGTGAGCAGCTCGCGGTCCTGGCCGCCCAGCTCGGCCGCGAGCTTTTCGTACCACGATCGCAGGCTTTCGACGGCCTCGGTGATGTCGGCGCCGCCGGCGTCGGTGAGAGCGGCGAGGTGGAAGAGTCCTCTGTGGAGGGAGGGCTGGGTGTAGGGGCACACCGGTCCGCTGCGGCCGAGGCCGGGGTTCGACGTCACGAGGTATCGCCGGGCCCAGGCCAGGATCTCGGCCACCGGCGCGTGCTGCGCCGGCGGCACCTGCCCGTCGTCGACCTCGGTGGCGGTCCAGATGTGGACCCGGTCGTCACCGATCATCGCGGCCGATGCCCTGCTCGAAGGCGAAGAGCCCGTCCGGGTCCACCCGCCGCTTGATCTCCAGCAGGCGCGGGTAGTTGGCGCCGTAGTACGCCGTGCGCCAGTCCGCGCGGTCCGGGTCGGTGAAGTTCAGGTACGCCCCGCCGGAGGTGTACGGCGCCAGTGCCTCCTGCAGGCCGGTGAGCCAGTCGAGGTTGGCGCGGACGACGCCGGGTTCGTCGTGCTCGTCCCAGGACGTGTCCATCGACAGCAGGAACCGCGCGTCCCGGTGCGGGAACGCGGTGTCCGCCGCCGCGACGCGGTTGACCTCGCCGCCCCAGGAGAACAGGGCCGCGCCGCCGCCGTCCGGGTTGCCGCTGCCGGGCCACCGTTCGAGCCACGAGAGCAGCGTCGCCACGGCGTCGTCCGGCAGCGCCTGGCGGGTGAACGCCGTCCGCGTCGCGAACGCGCCCGCGGCGGTCTCGTGCCGCAGGAAGTCCTTGGCCTCCCAGAACGTCCGGTCGTCGACGTCGCACCGGAACGGGCGGGCCACCGCCAGCACCGGGTCGAGGATCTCGCGCAGCTCGGCGGCCGGGCCCAGGTGCTGCCCGATGGCCGAGACGACGGTGCCGTCCCCGGTCGTGGCGACGCCGATCCGCGCGGCGAACTCGTCGGGCGCGGTCCGGACGGTCTCCTGCAGCACCGAGAACACCTTCGGCGCGTCGGTGACGTGCCAGAGCAGCAGGTAGGTGGAGCAGTCCCGGACCGGGCGAGCCCGGAAGGTGAGGGACGTCGTGATCCCGAAGTTCCCGCCCCCGCCGCCGCGGCACGCCCAGAACAGGTCGGCGTTCTCCCGCGCGTCGCAGTGCACGACTTCACCGTCGGCAGTGACCAGGGTGGTCGCGACGAGCGCGTCGGCGGTCAGTCCGAACTTGCGCGACGTCGCGCCGTTGCCGCCGCCGAGCGCCAGGCCCGCGATGCCGACCGAATCCCCGTTGCCCAGCGCGAAAGCCATCTCGTGCGGCTGGAGCGCGGTGTACACATCGGACATCAGCGCGCCGCCCGCCGCCGTGACGAGCCCGGTCTCGCCGTCGGCGGTCACCGCGTTCAGCGCGCCGACGTCGAGGACCAGCCCGGTGCCGGTCGAGTAGCCCGCGAAGCTGTGCCCGCCCCCGCGGATGCTGACGCCGGTGCCGGTGTCGCGGGCCCAGGCGAGGGTCCGCCGGATGTCCTCGACGTTCGCCACGGCGACGCCGCCGGCCGGCACGGTCCCGGCGAACCGCCGGTTGAACGGCGTCCCCGGGCCGGGCTCACCCGGCGCGAACACCGGGCCGGTCACGGCGCCGGCCAGGTGCCGCCAGTCCGCCTCGGTCGCGGTCACTCAGGTCACCTCTTCGAGGTAGGAGACGCCGGTCGCCGCGTGCGGGCCGTAGCGCTCCCACACCTCACGCAGCCGGACCCGGCCGTCTTCGGTCACTTCCGGGGTGTTGACGGTGTGTCCGCTGATGACTTCGCCGCCCGCGAGCACGATGGTGTATCCCAAGTGGAGGGTCCCGTCCGCGGCCCGCGTGCCCGCGGTCGAACCGCGCAGCACCTCGCCGCCGGCGAACTCCGACCACACGACGTCGCCGTCCTGCCGGTACACGGTGACCGGGTTGGATTCGCTGCCGGTCTTGCGGAACTTCTTGCCGTCGTAGTCCAGCACCGGTTCAGCCCGCCTCGGCCGGCGTCGCCTGCCGCGCCAGGAACTCCTCCGACATCGAGGTGTCCCACCAGATCGCGTAGTACGCAACGTCTTCGTCGGTTTCGTTGACCACCTGGTGCGCCAGGCCGGGCGGCAGGAAAACCAGGTCCCCGGCGGCGATCTCGTACCGCTGCCCGCCGCCGCGCACCTCGGCCCGGCCGGACATGACGAAGAAGATCTCGCGGTCTTCGTGGGCGTGTTCGAGCGCGACGTCGCCGGGCCGCAGCACGCACCAGGCGCCGCGGAAGGGCGCCGCCACGCCGTCCCACGGCAGCAGCAGCTTGAGGTCGAGGCCGTCCATGCGGTGCAGGTGCTCGGGTTCCCGCTTCCGGATGGTCACGACGGCAGGTTCGAGGTCGGTCACGTCCCACTCCGATCGGTGGTGGATCAGGCTCAGGCTCAAGAGATGAGCCGAGGCTAAAATCGGCCGGTTCCCGCGGGATAGGGGAGCGGTTCCCGTCCGCCGGGGAATCGGTCCCGTGCGGTTCAGCCGCGGCCGAGCCCGGCGTCGCGCGCCATCACGATCACCCGCGCGCGGTCGGCCGTGCCGAGCTTCGTGAAGATCGCCGAGACGCGGTTGCTGATCGTCTTCGGTGCCAGGGCGAGCTCCCGCGCGATGGCGGGGTTCGACTTGCCGGCGGCGATGCGGTCGAGCACTTCCCGTTCCCGTGCGGTGAGTTGCGCGAACGGGTAGGGATCGAGGCCGGTGTCCGGGCGCAGCCACGCGCCGAGCCGGCCGGCGATCGCCTTGCAGATGATGGCCTCGCCCGCCGCCACGGCCTGCACGCCGCGCAGGATCTCCGCCGCGCCGGCGTCCTTGCCGAGGAAACCGCGCGCACCGGCGTGGAAGGCGGACGTGATCGCGCGGTCGTCGTCGACCTCGCTGAAGACGAGCACGGCGGTCCCCGGCGCGGTGCGCGAAACCCGGCTGATGACGGCGATCCCGTCGTCGTCGCCGAGCTGCACGTCGATGACGAGCACGTCCGGCCGCAGCCGGGTGGTCTCCGCGAGCGCCCCGGCGGCGGTGGCCGCCTCGCCGACGACGGTGACGGCGCCGGCGCGCTCGAGCATCGACCGGACGCCGCGGCGCACCGCCGGCCGGGTGTCGGCGAGCACCACGGTCGGTGCCGCGACATCGGGCACCGCGTCGATGTCGGCCGCGTGCAACCTGCCCCGCGGGTCCGGCATCCAGGTGATTTCGCCCGCGTTCGCCTGCTGCTCCACGTTTTCCCCCAGCACCCTTCGGCCCCGCCCCATCCGGGGACCGGCGAAGCTTCGCAGTCACCGTCGACAATCCGGTTGCAGTCCGTCGACACGGTGATGACAGCGGAGCCCTTGACAAGAAAAGTTGTCGGTGAGACGGTGGTGGCACGCGAGACGCACCGGGGAACCGCCGGTGCGGACGGTCCGGAGCAGCCGGATCGTCACCATCCGACCTCGAAAAACAGGGGGAGCAGTCATGTCCTTCCAGGCCTACCTCGACAACGCCGAGAAGCGGACCGGCATCACCCCGCGTGGCTTCCTCGACCTGGCGTCCGGCAAGAACCTGACGAAGCACGGCGAAATCGTCACGTGGCTCAAGACCGAGCACGGCCTCGGCCACGGGCACGCGACCGCCATCGCCCGGCTCGTCACCAAGGGTCCGGACTTCATCGCCGAGCACCACACCGAGGGTGTCCTGCACCTCGACGGCGTCGCCGCCCGGAGCTGACGGCCCCGGGCGGCACGGCGGGTCAGCGGTTCAGGCCGGGGCGATCGGGCCGAGGTGGGTGCCGCCGGAGACGTCGAGGGTGCGGCCGGTGATCCAGCGGCCGCCGGGGCCGGCCAGGAACCCGACCACGTCGGCGACGTCCTCGGGCTCGCCGATCCGGCCCAGCGCGGTGATCGACGCACCGGGGCGGTCAGGTCGGTCCGGATCGGGCCGGGCGCGACGGTGTTCACCGTGATCCCGCGGTGGCCGAGGTCGTTGGCCAGCGTCGGGGCGAGCGCCTCGACCGCCGCTTTGCCGACGGTGTAGGCGATCTGGCTCGACACGGCGATCCGCGAGGCCATCGAGCCGACGGTGACGATCCGGCCGCCGTCGGTCAGCAGCATCGGCGTCTTCACGTTGACGGCCAGCAGCCGGTCGAGCTCGTCCTCGGTGAGCTGGGCGAGCGTGCTGTGCGAGCCGATGCCCGCGTTGTTGACCAGGACGTCCAGCCCGCGATCGCCGAACGCCGCTTCGACCGCGCCGGCCAGCTCCTCGACGGCACCGGCGTCCTCGATCATCGTCACGGTCTCCTTGGCCGCGACCTCGTTGCCCCCGTGGTGCACCGCGACGACGGCCCCGTCGGCGGCCAGGCGGCGGGCGATCGCCCGTCCGATGCCCCGCGAACCCCCGGTCACCAGTGCGGTCTTCTCGGTCATGTCGGGCTCCTCCGGTCGGTGCCGGGCCGTGGCGACCCGGCACCGACCGAAGGTTTCCGCGCCCCGCCGACCGGACGCGCACCGCGCGCGAACCGGTCCGCGGCCGGCGGTTCACGCGCGTTGGGTGCTGCGGGGCAGCGCGACCGGTTTCGGGAGCCGGCGGACCAGCGAGACCATCACCGCGCCGAGCAGCCCGGCGAGAGCGAAGACGCCGAAGCCCGGCGCGGACAGCCCGCCCGCCACGAGGATTCCGCCCAGCCGCGGGCCGAAGACCGCGCCGAGCCGGCCGACTCCGGACACCCAGCCGAGCGCGGTGGCGCGGCTGTCGGCGGGGTAGTAGGCGCCGACGCTGGCGTAGATCAGCGTCTGCGCGCTGAACAGCCAGCCGCCGGTGAGGAACACGACCACGTACGTCACCAGGAGCGGCATCTTCAGCGCGAGCAGGCCGACACCGACCGCGGTGAGCGCGAACCACGTGATCGCGACCGGCCGCGAGCCGAACCGGTCGGCGAGCCGCCCGGCGACCAGCATGCCGGCGATACCGCCGACGTTGATCACCAGCAGGAAGCTGATCGCCGAGCCGAGGTTGTACCCGTGGGCGCGCATCATGGTCGGCAGCCAGGTGTTGACGCCGTAGACCAGCAGCAGCCCGGCGAACGACGCGACCCAGAACAGCAGCGTCGTCATCCGGACCGACGGCGCGAACAGCCCGCGCAGTCCGCCGCGGCGTTCGGGGCCGGGTTCGGGGGCGAACGCGTCCAGCGACACCGAGAACCGGTCGGCGATCGCCCGCGCCCGCTCGGTCTTTCCCTTGGCCAGCAGGAAGGTCAGCGACTCCGGCAGCATCACCGCGACCACCGGCAGCACGACGACGATCGGCACCGCGCCCAGCCAGTACACCGAACGCCAGCCGAGCGACTCGACGATCACCATGCCCAGCGCGCCGGCGAGCGCGCCGCCGGCCTGGTGGGCCGTCATCACCACGGTGACGGGGAGGTTCTTCCGCCACGGGGGCGCGTACTCCATGACCATGGCGATCGCCGACGGCAGCAGCCCGCCGAGCCCGACGCCGGCGACGAACCGCGCGCCCCCGAAGAACTCCACGCTCGGCGCCAGCGCGCACGCGGCCGAGGCGAGGGAGAACAGGACGACGCCGGTGAGGATGATCTTCCGGCGGCCGATCCGGTCGGTGATGACGCCCGAGGCGAGCGCGCCGAGCATCATGCCGAAGGTGGTCAGGCTGCCGATCGTGCCGCCGGTGACGGCGGTCAGCCCGAACCCCTTGTCGGCGAGCACGCCGGGCAGCGTCGCGCCGTAGACGAACAGGTCGAGGCCGTCGAGCAGGACGAGCACCCAGCAGAGCGCGGTCACCCGGACCGACAGGCGGCTCGAAGCGGCGGGGGAGGAATCCGGTGCGGACATCGATGTCCCTCTCGTCCGGAGATGGGGCGAAGGGGCTCGAAGTTACATCCGCCGAGATATTGTCCACAAGATTCGTGGCATGATTGTTCACAATTTAGGCGACATGGCCTAGTGATCGTGTGGTTCCTTCGACAGTTTCGCCAGCTGGTCCCGCGCCGCGCCCGCGACGTCCGACGGGACACCCAGGTCCTCGAGCATCTCCGCGGCGGCCGCCATCTCGGCCGTGCGGCGGACCGCGTGGGTGTACGACCCGGTGACCAGCCGCTCCACCGTGGACTCGTTCGCGGCGGTCAGTTCGTCGGTGATCAGCTGCCGCAGCCAGTCTTCGCACCCCGCCGCCCGCGCGGCCCGCAGGGCCTCGACCACCGCCGCCGACATGCCCTTGAAGAACACGCTGCGCAGCAGCTTCCGTTCGGCCGCCAGTCCGGCCTCGCCCGGCATGACGTCCACCGCCGCGCCGAAGCCGTTGAGCACCGCGGCCACTTCGGCGGCCGCGGTGCCGGTCGCGAGCATCGGCACCCGCAGCCCGCGGCCCGGCACCGGCGCCATGATCGCCACGTCCGCGAAGCCGGTGCCGCGCGAGGCCGCAAGGGTGTCCAGCCGCCGCTTCGCCGCTGGTGACGCCGTGTTCAGATCCGCCCAGAGCGCTTCCGGTGCCATCCCGGCGAGTCCGGCGGCGAGCGCGTCGTGGGCGGCCGACGCGCTGTTCACGCTCAGCACCACGTCCGCGCCCGTCGCCGCTTCGGCCTCCGAGCCGGTGGCGACGATCCCCTCCGGCGCGGCCACGGCGGGGTCGTAGCCCCGGACCACGGCGCCGGCCGCCGCCAGGTCGCGCGCGAGCGCGCCGCCCGCTTCGCCGAGCCCCAATACCGCGATGGTTCCGCGCATAGCACAATCCTCTCCGGGCACCTACGATCAAGTGAACGATCTGCTCGACAAAATTGTCAACAAACAGGGGTGGGAGTATGACGGAGACTGCCGCGGACCAGCGGCCGGCGGAACGATCCGTGGTGGCCGCGATCCGCGACGCCATCGTCCGCGGCGAGTTCGTCCCCAACCAGCGGCTGGTCGAGGCCGATCTGTCCGCCCAGTTCGCGGCCAGCCGCGCCAGCGTGCGGTCCGCCCTCATCGAGCTCACCAACGAAGGCCTGGTCGAGCGGGTCCAGAACCGCGGCGCGCGGGTGCGCGCGGTCTCCCTTGAGGAGGCCGTCGAGATCTCCGAAGTGCGGATGATGCTCGAGGCGCTGTGTGCGGCGAAAGCCGCCGAGCGCATCACCGACGCCGAGATCGCCGAACTGCGCGAGCTGGGGGAGGCGATGCGCGACGCCGTGTCGAGCGGCGACGTCGTCGGCTACTCCGGGCTCAACCAGCGGCTGCACCGCCGCGTCCGCGAGATCGGCGGGCAGCGCACCGCCGAGCAGGTGCTCGAACGGCTGCGCGGGCAGAGCGTGCGCCACCAGTTCCGCCTGGCCATGCGTCCCGGCCGCCCGCAGGTCTCGCTGCCCGAGCACCTGGCGATCATCGACGCGGTCTGCGCGCACCACCCGGTCGAGGCGGCCGAAGCCGCCCGGGTCCACCTGCAGAGCGTCATCGAAGCCCTGCGCGAAGCCGACGCGGCCGAGGTGTCCCACCTGCGCTGACCTGGTCCCGGCGTGCAGCGGCCAAGCGATCGTGTCGTCCATCCGCGTACGCGTGTCGTCCGTCTGAGTACGCGTGTCGTCCATCAAGGTCCACGCGAGCGTTCAGGTCGGCAGGCGCACCGGTGCCGGAACGGACGACACGCGTACCCCGGTGGACGACACGCGTACGCGGATGGACGACACGCGGGTCGGGCACACCGGAAGTATTTGTCGCCAAGATTGTTGACAATTTCGTCGGCGCTCTCTAGCGTCGACGGCATGAGACCGGTCATCGTCACGAACCCACCCCGCGCCGATGTCGGGCAGGTGACCCGGCTGGCGGAGTACGGCGTGGCCACGGTGCACGAAGCGCTCGGCCGCACCGGCCTGCTCGGCCCGCACCTGCGGCCGATCCAGGACGGCGCGCGGATCGGCGGCACGGCTGTTACGGCGCTGTGCTGGCCGGGGGACAACCTGATGATCCACGCGGCCGTCGAGCAGTGCCAGGAGGGTGACGTCCTGGTCGTCACCACGACTTCGCCGTCGCAGGACGGCCTCTTCGGCGAGCTGTTCGCCACCGCGCTGCGCCACCGCGGCGTGCGCGGGCTGGTGACCACCACCGGCGTCCGCGACGTCGCCGAACTGCGCGAGCTGGGCTTCCCCGTGTGGTCGGCCGCGGTCAGCGCGCAGGGCACGGTCAAGGCGACGGCCGGCGCGGTCAACGTCCCGGTCGTCGTGGGCGGCCAGACCGTCCACCCCGGTGACGCGATCCTGGCCGACGACGACGGCGTGCTGCGCGTCCGGCGCCAGGACGTCGAAGAGGGCTTGACGGCTTCCCAGGCCCGGCTGGAAAAGGAAGCTGCCGCGCGTGCGGCGTTCGCCGGCGGCCAGCTCGGCCTCGACCGTTACGGCCTGCGCGAGACGCTCGACGCGCTGGGTGTCCGCTACCTCACCGCCGAGGAGTACGAGAAGGAGCAGGGATGACCGGCGTGCGCTGCATGCTCATGCGCGGGGGCACGTCGAAGGGCGCCTACTTCCTCGCCGAGGACCTGCCCGCCGACCCGGGCGAACGCGACGACCTGCTGCTGCGGATCATGGGCACCCCGGACCCGCGCCAGATCGACGGCGTCGGCGGCGCGCAGCTCGTCACCAGCAAGGTCGCGATCGTCTCCCCGCCCGGTGGTCCCGACCGCGACGTCGACTACCTGTTCCTGCAGCTCGGGGTCGACGAGCCGACCGTGTCCGACCGGCAGACCTGCGGCAACCTGCTCGCCGGGGTCGGCCAGTTCGCCGTCGAACGTGGCCTGGTGCCCGCGGGCGGTGAGCGCACGAGCGTGCGGGTGCTGCTGGTCAACACCGGCGCGATCGCGGTCTCGACGTTCGCCACCCCCGGCGGCGAGGTCGACTACGCCGGAACGCTTGCCATCTCCGGTGTGCCCGGCACGGCCGCGCCGGTGGAGCTGGACTTCACCGAGACCGAGGGCTCGGTCGCCGGAAGCCTGTTGCCCACCGGCAACGTCCGGGACAACGTCGGCGGCCTCGAAGTGTCCTGTGTGGACAACGGGATGCCGGTCGTCGTGGCCCGGGCCGCCGATTTCGGGGTCTCCGGCTACGAACCGGTCGAGGAACTGACCGGTCTCGGCGACCGCATCGACGTCCTGCGTATCGAAGCCGGCAAGCTGATGGGGCTCGGCGACGTGAGCGGCAGCTCCGTCCCGAAGACGACGCTCGTCGCGGCCCCGCGCGCCGGCGGTGCCATCGCCACCCGGACGTTCATCCCGGTCAAGCCGCACCCGTCGATCGGCGTGCTGGGCGCGGTCAGCGTCGTGACGGCGCTGCTGCTCGACGGCGCGGTCGGGCACGAGCTGCTGGTCCGCCCGCCCGCCGGTGAGCCGATCGAGGTCGAGCACCCGAGCGGCACGCTCGGCGTCGGCGTCGAGTTCGACACGACGTCGGGGACACCGCGGGTGGCGCGCTCGACGGTTTTCCGCACCGCGCGGAAGTTGTTCGACGGCACCGTCTTCCCCCGTTCCTGAGGAGCCCGCCATGCCCGATCCCTCGCCCCGCCACGAGATCGCGCACCTCGGCCACGTCGAGCTGTTCACCCCGGAACCCGAGCGCAGCCTGGACTTCTTCGTCCGCGTGCTCGGCCTGACCGAGAACGGCACCGACGGCGATGCGGTCTACCTGCGCACGTGGGACGACTACGAGCACCACAGCCTCAAGCTCACCGCCGCGAAGACGTCCGGCGTCGGGCGCACGGCGTTGCGCGCGACGAGCGCGGAAGCGCTGGAACGACGGGTGAAGGCCCTCGAAGAGCGCGGCCTCGGCGTCGGCTGGGTCGACGGGGACACCGGCATCGGGCCGACGTACCTGTTCCGCGACCCGGACGGCCACGAGCTGGAGATCTACTGGGAAACCGAGCGCTACCGGCCGCCCGAGCACCTGCGGCCGGCGCTCAAGAACCAGGCGCAGGCCTACCCGGGCCGCGGGGCCGGCGTCCGGCGCCTCGACCACGTCAACTACCTGGCGCAGGAGGCGGCGGCCAACGGGCAGTTCGTCTGCGACGCGCTCGGCGGCCGCGTCACGGAACAGATCCAGCTCGACAACGGCGTGATTTCCGGGCAGTGGACGCACTTCGCGCAGAAGTCGTACGACCTCGTGTACACCACGGACTGGACGCGCTCGACCGGGCGGCTGCACCACATCGCGTTCGCCACCGACACCCGCGAGGACATCCTGCGCGCGGCCGACATCGCCCTCGACGCAGGCGTCCACATCGAGACGGGCCCGCACAAGCACGCGATCCAGCAGACGTTCTTCCTCTACGTCTACGAGCCCGGCGGCAACCGCATCGAGCTGTGCAACCCGACCGCCCGGCTGATCTTCGCGCCGGACTGGGAGCCGGTCACCTGGACCGAGGCCGAGCGGGCCAAGGGGCAGGCGTGGGGCCTCAAGACGATCGAGTCGTTCCACACCCACGGCACCCCGCCGGTGGTCTAGTCCTTGGCGGGTTCCTCCGGTTCCGCGTCGGCGTCGTCGCCGTGGGTCAGGGTGCGCAGCGAGGAGAACAGGCTGATGCGGCGCATGTCCATCAGCTGCCAGCCGCGGGCGATGCCGAAGGCCAGGTCGCCGATCAGCACGTAGTACAGCGTGCGCAGCGGGTCCCAGTTACCCGGTTCGGTGAGGAGCCGGACGCCGGCGTAGATCTCGAAGCCCGCGATCACCAGCAGGGCCGACGCCATGCGCAGCGAACTCCAGTGCCCCCGCCGGTGCCGCACCGCCGTGACGAGCGACCGGGTCGCCGCCGCGTCGAACACCAGGATGCCCGCCCCGGACGCGACCGCCCACCCACCCGGCGAGCTCCCGGGCACCAGGATCATCAGCGACAGCACCAGCGCGTTGGTGAACAGCAGCATCGCGGCGGACGCGCGCGTGTGGTACTCGGCGTGCGTCGTCGTCCGGTGGACGCGCTCCGGCGACACCGAGACGGCCACGAACAGCAGGCCGATCAGCGCGCCGCTCGCCCCGGCGACGGCGATCGCGAACTCGTGGTACTCGTCGGGGATGCCCATCGGCGCAACGTACTTCATCCGGGTGTGCCGCGCGCGGGCGATCTTTGTGGTGTGATCGAAGGCATGGGCGACACGATGCTGGCGGGCCGGCTGGATCTGGACAAACGGGAGTTCGGCGTCGAAGAGGTGCCGATCCCGGTGCCGGGGCCGGGGGAGGTGCGGATCGCGGTCGCCGCGGCCGGCGTCTGCCTGTCCGATCTGCACCTCATCGACGGCACACTGCCCGGCACCGGCCGGGTCACCCTCGGCCACGAGGTCTCGGGCACGATCGAGGCGCTCGGCCCGGACGTGCCGGAGCACCTCACCACCGGCCTGCGCGTGACGCTGCAGGCCGGCCAGTCCTGTGACGTCTGCGACCGCTGCCTGCGGCGCCTGCCGTGCCGGCGCTCGCGGGTGCGCGGGGTGCACTACGACGGCGGCTGGGCGGAGTACGCCCTCGCCCGGGCCGACACGGTCGTCCCGATCCCGGATGACCTTCCGTTCGACCAGGCGGCGATCATCCCGGACGCGGTGTCGACGCCGTACGCGGCGGTCGTCGCCACGGCCCAGGTCCGCCCGGCGAGCTCGGCGGGCGTGTGGGGCGCGGGCGGCCTCGGCGTCCACGGCCTGCAGGTGCTGCGCCTCGCGGGCGCGGCCCCGATCGTCGCGATCGACCCGCTGCCGGCGGCCCGTGAACGGGCGTTGACGTTCGGCGCGGACTTCGCGCTCGACCCGGCCGCGGCGGACTTCGCCGAGCGGATCGGCGCGTGGACCGAAGGCCGCGGCCTGGACTACGCGTTCGACTTCGCGGCAGTGCGCGAGCAGGCGGCGGGCGTCCTCGGCGCGCAGGGTGCGATGGTGCTCACCGGGCTCACCGACGCCCCGCTGCACCTCCCGGACAGCACCGGCCTGAGCGTGCGCGGCCAGCGGATCCTCGGGCACTTCGGCTCGTCGGGCGAGCACGTGCTCGAGCTGGTCACGCTGGCCCGGTACGGCCGGCTCGACCTGTCCCGTTCGATCAGCGCGCACATCCCGCTGGCCGAGGCGGACCGGGCGGTGAAGCAGCTGGCCGAGAAGTCGGGCGACCCGATCCGGCTGATCTTGGTACCGTGACGGACGTCCCATGTGGACGGTGCGCGTTCGACGGTTTCGACGGGCGCGCCGCGGCCGGCTGGAAGCCGGTGTAACGACTGGCCTTTCCGCGCCGATGTCGGGTCTGTGAGTCTGAAGGAAGCCCCGGTCATCAGCAACGGCTGGCGTGTCACGGCGAAGTTCACGATGACCGGTCGCGAGACCGAGATCCTCGACCTCATCGGTGAAGGCCTGCGCAACCACGAGATCGCCCGGCGGCTGGTGATGCGGGAGGCGACGGTGAAGACGCACATCAACAACCTCTTCGCCAAGGCGGGCTTCCACTCGCGGGAAGACGCGGTCCTGTACGCGATCGGCATCGCCGAGCCGGGCCGCTACCACCGCGCGGACTGACGCGGCGGCCACCGGTACCACCGCCACGGTTCAACCCGTGGCGGCGGCTCGGTCTCAGCTTCCGGTCACCGCCGGGGGTTCCGGCTTCGGTGTCGTCGAAGCCGCCGGGGCGTGGCGGGCGAGGAGCACGCCGATGGCCAGTGCGGTCAGCGGTGTCGTAGCCCGTCGGGGGCACCACAAGGAACCCGCTGTGCGCGGGCAGTAGAACCAGCCGTTACCGCCGCGGCGGCTCGGTCTCGGCTTCCGGTCACCGCCGCGGGTTCCGGCTTCCGTGTCACCGAAACCGCCGGGACGTGGCGGGGGAGGAACGCGGCGATGGCCATTGTGATCAGCGGTGTCGTAGCCCGTCGGGGGCACCACGAGGAACCCGCTGTGCGCGGGTAGCCGAACCGGCCGCTATCGCCGCGGCGGCCCGGTTCAGCTTCCGGTCACCGCCGGGGGTTCCGGCTTCCGTGTCACCGAAGCCGCCGAAGCGTGGCGGGCGAGGAGCACGCCGATGGCCAGCGCGGTCAGCGTCGTGTCGAAGCAGGTCGCGCGCACCACAGGGAACCCGCCGTGCGCGGGCAATAGAACCAGCCGCTATCGCCGCGGCGGCTCGGTCTCAGCTTCCGGTCACCGCCGCGGGTTCCGGCTTCCGTGTCACCGAAACCACCGGGACGTGGCGGGGCAGGAACGCCGCGATGGCCAGTGCGATCAGCGCCGCGCCCGAGCCCATCGCCAGCACCACGCGGAATCCGCTCTGTGCGGGCAAAATCACCGGTCCGAAGTGGACGGTCAGCTGGGCCAGCACCAAACCCGCCGTCGCGCTCGAGATCGACGTGCCGATCGAGCGCATCAGCGTGTTCAAGCTGTTCGCCGCGGCCGTTTCCGACACCGGGACGGCCGCCATCACCAGGCCCGGCATCGCGCCGTAGGCCAGGCCGATGCCGCCGCCGATGACGCACGAGATCAGGACCAGGTGCCAGACCTCGCTCATCAGCACGATGCCGATCGCGTACCCGATGGCGACGACGACCGCGCCGAGCATCAGCGTCGTCTTCGGGCCGCGCGTGCGGGAGATCCGCGCGGACACCGGCGCGAGCGCCATCATCACCAGCCCGGACGGCGCCATCACCAGGCCCACCACCAGCATCGACCGGCCGAGGCCGTAGCCGGTGGCCGCCGGCAGCTGCAGCAGCTGGGGCAGGACCAGCGACATCGCGAACATCGCGAAGCCGAACACCGCGGACGCGAGGTTGGTCAGCAGCACCTGGCGCCGCGCGGTGGTGCGCAGGTCCACCAGCGGCTGCCGGGTCCGCAGCTCCCACCGGCCCCACAGCAGCAGCACCAGCACCGCCGCGGCGAACAGGCCGAGCGTCGCCGCGCTGCCCCAGCCCCAGTCGGCCCCCTTGGAGATGGCCAGCAGCAGGCACACCAGGGCGATCGACAGCCCGGCCGCGCCGGGGACGTCGAAGCGGCCGCCGGTGCGCACCGGTGACTCGGGAACCAGCGCGACGACCAGCCCGGTGACGACCAGGCCGAGCCCGGCCGACGTCCAGAACAGCACGTGCCAGTCCGCGTGCTCGGCCAGCAGCGCCGCCGCGGGCAGGCCCAGCGCGCCGCCGACACCCAGGGACGCGCTCATCAGCGCGGTCGCCGAACCGAGCCGTTCGGCCGGGAGCTCGTCGCGCATGATGCTGATCCCGAGCGGGATGACGCCCGCCGCGAGGCCCTGCAGCGTCCGCCCGGCGACCATCGGCACCAGCGTGTCGGACAGCGCGCCGATCGTCGAGCCGGCGACCAGCGCGCCGAGGCTGATCAGCAGCATCCGCCGCTTGCCGTACATGTCGCCGAGGCGCCCGACCGTCGGCGTCGCGACCGCGCCCGCCAGCAGCGTCGCCGTGATGGCCCAGGTCGCGTCGGAGGCGGACGCGTGCAGCAGTCCGGGCAGCGCCGGGATCAACGGGATCACGAGCGTCTGCATCAAGGAGACCACGATGCCGGCGAACGCGAGAACGCCGACGACGAGGCTCGTTCTCGGCGCGGTTTCCGCGGCGGGAGCGGAAGGTCTGGACACGGGTGGATCCTCCAACGGGGGACGCAAGGGGGGAGGGATCGGGCGTTCGGGTCGAATTAAATCAACCGCTTGACTTAGCCTAGCAGCCTTCGGTTGACTGCTGACGAACTGACGGCCCACCACGAGGAGGATGCACGGTGACCGACGAGGTCCTGAGCTATCCGATGCCCGCCCCCGCGGCGCTGGAACCGCCCGCCGAGTGGGAGCGGCTGCGCCGGCAGTGCCCCGTCGCCGCCGTCCGGCTGCCCAGCGGCGACCAGGCGTCCCTGCTGACCCGCTACGACGACGTCAAGCAGGTGCTGTCCGACCCGCGCTTCACCCGCCTGCTCAACGCCTCCGACGCCGCGCGCCTCACCGACTCCGACTCGGGCGGGGTGTTCAACAGCGAGATGGCGAACACGCTGCCGCAGGAGGGTGACGGCCACCAGCGGTGGCGCCGGATGATCAGCAAGTGGTTCACCGCCAAGCGGATGGCGGCGCTGCGCCCGGGGGTCGTCGCGATGGCCGAGCAGCTCGTCGACGAGATGGTCGCCGCGGGCGCGCCGGCCGACCTCAAGGCGAGCGTCGGGTTCCCGCTGCCCGTCTGGGTGATCTGCGACCTGCTCGGCGTGCCCGACGCCGACCGCGCGAAGTTCGCGCACTGGTCCGACAACCTGCTCAACCTCACGCGCTACACGCAGGCCGAGACCGACGCCGCCCAGGCCGAATTCGGCGCCTACCTGCTCGCCCACATCACGGCCAAGCGCGCCGAACCCGGTGACGACCTGCTCAGCGACCTGATCACCGGGGCCGCCGAGCCACTGCCGGACGCGATCCTGGTGGCCACCGGACAGGCGCTGCTCGTGGCCGGGCACGAGACGACGGCGAACATGATCGGCAAGATGCTCGGCCTGCTGCTGTCGGACCGGCGGCGCTGGGAGCAGCTGCTGGCCGACCCGTCGCTGGTGCGCACCGCGGTGGAGGAGGCGCTGCGGTTCGACGCCAACCCCGGCATCGGCATGCCCCGCTACCTCGGCGAAGAGGTCGAGCTCGCCGGCGAGGTGCTGCCGCGCGGCACCACGGTGCTGTGCAGCATGGCGGCCGCGAACCGCGACGAAGGCGCGTTCGCCGCCGCCGGCGAGATGGACCTGACCCGCAGCCCCAACCCGCACCTGGCCTTCGGGGCGGGCTCGCACTCGTGCCTCGGCCAGGCGCTGGCGCGCACCGAGCTGCAGGTCGTCCTGGAAGTGCTGGTGCGCAAGCTGCCGTCGCTGGCGCTCGCCGTCGAACCGGGGAAGCTGCGGCGCGTCGAAGGGCTCGCCGTCGGCGGCCTGCGCGAGCTGCCGGTGCGGTGGTGAAGACCGCCCGCGCGGACGCCACCCGCGAGCGGATCCTGACGACGGCCGAGCGGCTGTTCGCCGAACACGGCGTCTACGCGGTGTCCAACCGGCAGATCAGCGAGGCCGCCGGGCAGGGCAACAACACCGCGGTCGGGTACCACTTCGGCACCAAGGCCGACCTGGTCCGCGCGATCGCCCGGCGGCACACCGAGGAGATCGAGGTGACCCGGACGCGGATGGTCGGCGAGGTGCCCGCCGGCGCGCCGGTGCGAGCCTGGGTCGCGTGCCTGGTCCGCCCGGCGACCGACCACCTGGGGGCCCTGCCCGGCCCGACGTGGTTCGCCCGGTTCGGCGCGCAGGTCATGACCGACCCGGCGTTGCGCGGGATCATGGTCGAAGAGGCGCTGGCCGTGCCGTCGCTGCACCGGACCCTGCGCGGCCTCCACGCCTGCCTGCCCGCGCTGCCCGCCGACGTCCGGGCCGAGCGAGCCGACATGGCGCGTCAGCTGATGGTCCACACCTGCGCCGAACGCGAACGAGCGTTGGCCGAAGGAACTCCCACCCCGCGCGCCGGCTGGCACGCCGCCGGGACCGGCCTGATCGACGCGCTCGTCGGTCTCTGGCTCGCCCCGGTCACCACCACGAATGAAGGAGAGCGTTGATGAAGGTAGCCGTCGACACCGAAAAGTGCTGCGGCGCGGGGACGTGCGTGATGCTCGCCCCGGACGTGTTCGACCAGGGTGAGGACGACGGCATCGTCGTCCTCCTCGAGGAGCACCCCGGCGAGGAACTGCACACCACGGTCCGCGAAGCCGCGAACGTCTGCCCGGCCGGGGCCATCTCACTCTCGTGACCCGCGTCCACTGTGGAGGAACCGCATGACCAGCACCCTCGGCATCCCCGAGTTCCCGATGACCCGCGCCGCGGGCTGCCCGTTCGACCCGCCGCCCGCCGCGCGCGCGTTGCAGGAGGAAGGCCCGCTCAAGCGGGTGAAGCTGTGGGACGGCAGCACCCCGTGGCTGGTGACCCGCTACGCCGAGCAGCGCGCGCTGCTGGCCGACCCGCGGATCAGCGCCGACATCTCCCGGCCCGGCTACCCGAGCCCCGCGCCGCTGCCGAAGGGCGGCAGCAGTGGCATCAGCTTCATCCTGATGGACAACCCGGAGCACGCGCGGCTGCGGCGGATGGTCACCGCGCCGTTCACCATCCGGCGCACCGAGAAGATGCGCCCGGCGGTGCAGAAGATCGTCGACGACCAGGTCGACGCGCTGCTGGCCGGCCCCAACCCGGCCGACCTCGTCGAGGCGTTCGCGCTGCCGGTGCCGTCGCTGGTGATCTGCGAGCTGCTCGGCGTGCCCTACGCCGACCACGACTTCTTCCAGGAGAACAGCAAGGTCATCATCCGGCGGAGCGCGAAGCCCGAGGAACGCGCCGCCGGGCACCAGGCGCTCATCGGCTACCTCGACGAGCTGATGGGCAAGAAGCTGGCCGAACCGGCCGACGACCTGCTCTCGGGGCTCGCCACGCGGGTCAACGCGGGGGAGCTGACCCGGGTGGAGGCGGCCCAGATGGGCGTCCTGCTGCTCATCGCCGGACACGAGACCACGGCGAACATGATCGCGCTCGGCACCCTGGCGCTGCTGGAGCACCCGGACCAGCTGAAGCTGCTGCGGGAGAGCGACGATCCCGCGCTGGTCAAGTCGGCGGTCGAGGAACTGTTGCGCTACCTGAACATCACGCACAACGGGCGCCGCCGCCTCGCGCTGGAGGACATCGAGATCGCGGGCGAGACCGTGCGCGCGGGTGAGGGCCTGATCATGGCGAACGACATCGCCAACCGCGACCCGGACGTCTTCCCGGAAGGCGACCGCCTCGACCTGACCCGCGACGCCCACCGCCACATCGCGTTCGGCTTCGGCGTCCACCAGTGCCTCGGCCAGCCGCTGGCCCGGCTGGAGCTGCAGGTCGTCTACAGCACGCTGTACCGCCGGATCCCGACGCTCGCCCTGGCCACGGAGGTCGGCAAGGTCCCGTTCAAGCACGATGGATCGGTCTACGGGGTCTACGAGCTGCCCGTCACCTGGTGAACCCGGGTGCGGTCAGAAGCTGCGCAGCACCGAGACGACCGTGCCGAGGATGACCGCGCGGTCGCCGTCGATGACGTCGTAAGCCGGGTTGCGGGGCTCGAGGTAGACGTGGCCGTCGCGGCGGCGGAAGACCTTGACCGTCGCCTCCTCGTCGATCATCGCGGCGACGATCTGGCCCGAGTGCGCCTCCGACTGCTGCTTGACCACGACGATGTCGCCGTCGCAGATGGCGGCGTCGATCATCGAGTCGCCGCGGACGCGCAGGCCGAAGACGGTGCCGCGGCCGGTGAGGTCGCGCGGCAGGTTCAGCACGTCGTCGACGTGCTCCTGGGCCGCGATCGGGGTGCCGGCCGCGATGTCGCCGACCACCGGCACCGAGACCGAGTCGCTGTCGGGCCGGGGGCCGCTGTCACGCAGGAACGCGCGCACGTCGAGCTGGCGCGCGACCGAGCCGCCGCGGCTCAGGTAGCCCTTGTCCTCCAGCGCCGCCAGGTGCTTGGACACCGACGACGAGGACCGCAGCCCGACGATCTCCGCGATCTCCCGGCTGCTCGGCGAATACCCGTGGTGGACCACGCAGTCCCGGATCGCGACCAGGATCCGTTGCTGCCGCTCGGGCAGGGTGGTGGCGTCCAGGTGCTCGAACGGATCGACGTCGTAGGTGGTCACGGGCGCAATCCTAGTGGCAGGCGCTTCGCGTCCCGTCGCCCGGTCCGGCTCGCCACGATCGGGTGAGTCCCGCTCACCGGAACAGCAACCAGTGGTTGGCGACTGACCAACATGAGACGAGACCTCGGCACCTGTTGACCGATGTCCGGTTTGGCCTTATGGTCTAGACCATAAATTTCCTTCGCTCGAACACCTTCCCGGCGCGGCGGTCCTCCCAGCGGGGCCCGGGCCGCGGTTCCGTCGTGCCCGGCGGCGGGAAGGCGAGCCCGTCCCCGAAGGAGCTGGAATGAAAGCGAACCGGAAACTGGTCGCGGCCGCCGCGGGTGTGCTGCTGGCACCGGTGCTGGTGCTGGTCAATCCCGCGGGAATCGCGAGCGCGCACGGCTACGTCAACGCGCCGGCCAGCCGGCAGGCGCAGTGCGCCCAGGGCACGGTGTCCTGCGGGGACATCAAGTACGAACCGCAGAGCGTCGAGGGCCCGAAGGGGCTGACCTCCTGCAACGGCGGCAACGCCCAGTTCGCCGAGCTGAACGACAACAACAAGGGCTGGAACGCCGCGCCGGTCGGCACCACGGTGACGTTCACGTGGACCTTCACGGCCCGCCACAGCACGGCCGGCTACGACTACTACATCGGCAGCGAGAAGGTCGCCAGCATCCCCGGCAACAACCAGCAGCCGCCGGCAACCGTTTCGCACCAGGTGAATCTGAGCGGCCACACCGGACGCCAGACGGTGCTGGCGGTGTGGAACATCGCCGACACGGCCAACGCGTTCTACTCCTGCATCGACCTGCAGGTGGGCTGAGCCCCGGGCTGCCCGGGGTGCGCGGCCCCGGGCAGCCCGGTCACCCCGCCGATGCCCGGCTCTCTGCCGACCGGAACGGCCAACTCGCCGACCGGAGTGGCCACACTCCGCCCGCAGCGGCCAACACACCGACAGTAGTGGCCAACGCGCCGACGACGGGGGTCCGCTGTCCCTGCTGCACGCCCGTGTTGGCCGTTCCCGTGGGCGATTCGGCTACTCCGGGCGGTGAGGTGGCCAATCCGGGGCGCCGCGGCGGTCCGCGCTGAAGATCGCGTCGATGTCGTCTACTCTGGCCGGTCCGAACAGGACCCTTCCCGACCGGAGCGGACCATGGCGGACCTGCGGGTGAAACCGCTCGACGAAACGACCTGGCCGGACTTCGCCGCGCTCGTCGAGCGCAACAACGGCGTCTGGGGCGGCTGCTGGTGCATGGGCTTCCACGTCGAAGGCGTCGGCCGCGGCCACACGCCGGAGGGGAACCGCGCCGCCAAGGAAACCCGCGTGCGCGAAGGGCGGGCCCACGCCGCCCTGGTCTACGACGGCGAAAACTGCGTCGGCTGGTGCCAGTTCGGGCCGCCGGCGGAACTCCCGCGCATCAAGCACCGGCGGGCTTACGAGGCCGAACCGGGCCAGCCGCCGGACTGGCGGATCACCTGCTTCTTCGTCGACAAGACCCGTCGCCGGGCGGGGGTCGCCGACGCCGCGCTCGGCGGTGCGCTGGCGGAGATCGCCCGGCTCGGCGGCGGCACCGTCGAGAGCTTCCCCGAAGACACCGAAGGGCGCAAGGTGTCCGCGTCCTTCCTCCACAACGGCACCGTCGCGCTCTTCGAGCGGCACGGGTTCACCCGCGACCGCCGGATCGGCAAGCACCACTGGGTGGTTCAGGCCACCGCCGGCTCCACGAAGGCCCGCACGCCGGACTCGAGCGTGTAGCTCATCGAACCATCGTTGGGCCCGTGTGCTCGCCGGCGAAGTGGAGCCGCCCCTCGGGCGCGCGGATCGCGGGCATGAGCTTGCCGTGGGCGGATCGGGCAGCACGAACGAGCCCTCGGTGGGCAAACCTTTCGCCGCAAGTCAGCCGGCGGGGTTCTCCGCGTAGTTGACCGTGATGGTCTTGAAGCCGAGGGACTGCAGCAGGCCGACCAGCATCGCCTTGGTGTTCCGCTCCGCGTCGGCGATCAGCGTGCTCTTCGCGGCCGCGGCCTGGATCTGTTTCTGGGCGAGCTCGTAGAGCGCCTGCTGCGAGTTGGGGTTTCCGCTGAGGAAGTCGTTGATCTTCGTGAACAGGCCCTGCGACTCCGCGTACACATGGGATTCGTGCACGTCCAGGGTCGCCGGCTCGAGTTGCGCGTGCCCCAGGGTGATCGTGGCGGACTGGCGGTCGTCGGAGACCTTGACCGCGTCGCCCTTCAACTTCGAGAAGTCGACGAAGGCGTTGTCCGTGCCGACGCCGATGAACAGCGTGTCGCTGCCCACGAGGAAACTGGGCAGGGCGGAGCTGGTCGTGATGTCGACGACCACCTGGAACGAACCGCTGGCGGCCTCGTAGCGCGACAGTTCGACGATCGACTGCAGCAGCACCGGGCCGGAGTGCTCCTCGGTGTGTTCGGCGAACGGATTGCGCAACTGGGGTAGCAGGTGTACAGCCGAACCGACGAGCACCGCGCCCGCCAGGACCACCACTGCCACAGCCATGATGACGAGCTTCTTGCCCCATGCACCCATACCGGGAGGAATACCCAAGCCGGCGCGGGATTAAGCGATTCCGGGCGCTGGGGATGGCAGGTGAGCGGATGCCGGAGCGCGGTGGGCCAGTCGGCCGAACGGCGTACCACGGCCGCGGGTCACCGGTCGTCGACGGGGCAGGTGCACCACTCGATGGGCGCGTGTGCCCGGCGTTCGGAGTCCTCTTTGGACCCGGTGACCGGTCAGCTCCGGTGGCCGCGGGCGTGGTCCAGTACCGCGCGCGGGTCGGCGGGGGTGGTTTCGCCGCGCCACGCGACGTACCCGTCGGGCCGGACCAGGACGTACCGGGCGCCGTAGAGACCGTGCAGGTCCGGCCGGTTGAGCCGGTGGCGTTTCACCGGCACGCCGTCCGCGGCGGTTTCCCATTCGGGCGCGGGCGGGGCGGCGACCTCCAGGAGCGTGAAGCCGGGGCCGAGTTCGTCCTGCAGCGACCGGTCCCGGCCGAGCCACTGGTGGGGCAGCCGGTTGCCCGGGGCCGCGGACGGCCGGTACTCCGAACCGGGGGAGACCGGGGCGGGTCCGTCGTCGGGGACGACCACCGGGGAGTCGGGGTACGCCGTGCCGAGCACAAAACCGAGGGTGTACATCTCGGCCGTTTTGGCCTGCCGGATCAGTTCCGCGGTCTTGGCGCGCGCGGCCCGGCCGTCCGGTCCGTCGTCGTCCAGCCCCGGCAAGGCCAGTTCGCCGGTCAGCACCCGCATGTTCCGCTCGGCCTCGGCGATGGCGCGCTGCGCGACGGGACGGCGTTCGATCTCGTAGGAGTCGAGCAGCTCGGCGCCGGCCCAGCCGCGCAGCGCGGCCGCGAGCTTCCAGCCGAGGTCGGCGGCGTCCCCGATGCCGGTGTTGGCGCCGAACCCACCCCACGGCGGGTTCTGGTGCGCGGCGTCCCCGGCCAGGAAACACCGCCCCTCCCGGTAGCGGTCGGCCACCAGCATCCGGGCCGTCCAGGGATCGGTCGCGGTGACGGTGATCGGGACCTCGGCGCCGATCATCCGGTGCACCGCCCGTGCACACCACGCGGCGTCGGCGCCGTCCGGGGCGTTGATGATGATCGCCCACCACAGGTCTTCGGTGTCCAGCGTGCCCATCAGGCCGTTGACCTCGGGGTCGACCACCCAGTACTGCACGGCGCGGCCCAGGTCGTGGCGGGCGGACAGGCCCGGCGCGTCGAAGATGACCTGCACGTTGCGGATCTCGTGGCTCCGCCCGGTCAGCGGGATGCCGCACGCCCGCCGGACGGCGCTGCGGGCACCGTCGGCGCCGACGAGGTACCGGCCCCGCACCACGCGCTCGCGCCCCGCCTCGTCCGTCGCGGTGGCGGTGACGCCGGTGGTGTCCTGCTCGGCACCGGTCACCGTCCAGCCCCAGCGCGCGCTGACCGTCTCCCGCATGGCGAGGGTGTCGCGCAGGGCCGACTCGACGTGGTTCTGCGCGCTCCACAGGGCGGGTTCGGCCAGTTCCGCCCGCTGGACGTCGCTGAGGGCGAAGACGCCGTCGAAGCGTTCCAGCTGGTGGCCGGTGAGCGAGGTGCAGAAAACGGCCGAGTCGGACCAGCCGAACGGCAGGCGCGCGTGGTCCCGCACCGCGCCGGCGATGCCCAGGCGCCGGAAGATCTCCATCGACCGGGGGTTCATCTGCTTGCACCGCGGGGACGCCAGGCTCGGCTCCGGCCGCGGCTCCAGCAGGACGCAGCCGATGCCCCGGGAGCCGAGTTCGTGGGCGAGGGTCAGGCCGACCGGGCCGCCGCCCGCGATGACGACCTCCGTGGTCTCCACCTCGGCGGCAGGTTCGGTGCTACTCGTCATGACGGGCTCCCGCGGGTCGGCTGCGCCGGAAGTGTATAGCGGGGTTCAGAGGTCTCCGGCTCGCTCGTACAGCTCGCGTACGGGTCGGTGAACGCGGCGCTCGTGAGGTCGAGGGTGACGCCGCCTTCGGTCATCGTGCCCCGGCTGGTGGCGCCGAAAACGGTGCCCTGCCGGTGCCGGGGTCGAAGTCCCGCAGCCACGGGCCGCCGCTGGAGCCGCCGGCCAGATCGCAGTCCGTCCGCCACGCGGACGCGACCGAGTTGGTTTCCAGGGCCTCGCGCAGGAGACCAGCGCTTCGCCGCCCGCCGGCCGCGACACCGGGTGGCCGAGGATCGTGGTGTCCACAAGGGACGGTGGCCTTCCGAACGAGATGTCCTGTGTACCGGCGACGTGGTGGCCGTCGACCGGGTCGAGGGCGAGCACCGCGTCGTCGTCCGTCCGCTGGTGGGTCCGCTGTAGGTGGCGGACCAGGCGAAGGCCCGGACCGGGAACCCCCCTGCGGGCGCCGCGCCGCGGTCGTAGCCGGGGACGAACACGACGTAGACGATCTTGATCGGGTTGTCGAACCGGTCCAGGCCGCCGTCGACGCCGGGGTCGGCGGTGAAGAACAGCCGCCCGACGCCCGCGGGAACCGGGCCTCCCCACAACCGGCCGCTCTTCTCGGCCGGGGCAGGGAATCGCTGCCCGCCAGCCCGCACACCGGCGGGGTTGTTGGCCGGACGGGTGATCTTGGCGTTCTGCCGGGGTGGCGGGCGGACGTTAGGCTGGCGCCCCGACGAACAGGGCCGGTCAGCGGCCGTCCGCGAGGAGCCGCCGCCATGCCAGCCGACCGTGCCGCCGCGTCGACCCGTCACCCCCGGCACAAGCGCCGCGGGGAGGCCCGCCTGCCGGCCGCCGTCGCGACCCTCGTGGCCATCGCGCTCTACCTGGCCCTGCCGGAACAGCTGCTGGTCGGACCCCGGTTCGTGGTGCCCGCGCTGGAGTTCGTGCTGCTGGTGCCGCTGATCGCGATCAACCCGCGGCGCGTCACGCGGCAGACCCGGCTTTCCCGCGTGCTGTCCTTGACGCTGGTCCTGGTCATCGCGGTCACCAACCTCGGGGCCCTGGCGCTGCTCGTCCACGACCTGATCGCCGGCGCGGCCGACAGCGGCCAGGCCCTGCTGCTGGGCGCGCTGCAGGTGTGGCTGACCAACGTGATCGCGTTCGGCCTGGCCTACTGGGAACTGGACCGCGGCGGCCCGGTCAAGCGCACCCAGTCCGGGCGCGCCGACCTGCCCCTGGCCGACTTCCGGTTCTCCCAGGACGAAAACGCCGACACGGTCGAGGAAGTCGCCGACGGCTCCAGCGTCAAGGCCGACTGGGTGCCGACGCTGGTCGACTATCTGTACGTGTCGGTGACCAACTCGACGGCGTTCAGTCCCACGGACACGATGCCGCTGTCGTCACGGGCCAAGGTGCTGATGGCGGTGCAGAGCGTCGCGGCGCTGCTGACGTCCCTGCTGGTCATCGCCCGCGCAGTCAGCGTGCTCAAGTAGCAGGCCGTCGTGGTTCAGCGACCGCAGTGCTCAATCAACCGGTCCAGTTCACCCGACGCGAGAAATCACCTGTTCCGCGCCGCACCACCAGCTGGTGCGCCCGCCGGCCTTGCCCCGCACCATCGGCGCGCCGTCGCGCGGGCACCGCGCGCCGGGCTTCCGGAACGGGATGACGTCGAGGGTGTGCACGCCACCGTGTTGCAGCGCGGCGGACACCGCGCCACGGGTGGCACGCAGGAGCCGCTCGACGTCGGGGCGAGCGAGCTCGTCGACCGGAAGAAGGGGATGAAGCCGGGCGCGCCACAGGATTTCGTCCGCGAGCAGGTTGCCGATCCCGGCGATCGCGCTCTGGTCCAGCAGCCGGGCCTTGAGGGGCGCGGTGCCCTTGGTGACGGCGGCGCGGAACTCGGCGGCGGTGATGGTCGCGGCGTCCGGGCCGAGGGCGTCGAGCGCGGGATCGAGCACCACCCGGCCCAGCCGGCGGGGGTCGACCAGCATCAGGCGGCCGCCGTCTTCGAACGTCAGGGAGAAGCGCGACCAGCGGTAGTCGCCGGGCACGCGCCGGCCCTCCCAGTAGTCCCCGCCGTCGACCTCCGTCCCGTCCGGATCCGCCACCACGATCTTCCCGGACATGCCCAGGTGCAGGCCGAGCGTGGGCCCGCCGTCCGTCTCGCACCACATCGACTTGCCCCGCCGGTGTGCGGCCACGAGCCGGCGCCCGACGAGCGCGTCACGGATCTGGCCGGGCCGGTGCGGCCGGCACACGTAACCGTCGGAGTCGTCGACGCCGGTGATCCGCCGGCCCAGCGCCGCGCGTTCGAGCACCGAGCGGGCGAACTCCACCTCGGGCAGCTCCGGCATCGTCCCTCTCCGTCCACCTGAGAACGGTCGTTCTCGCTCGAGCTTACAGAATTCTCGCCGAGGCATGTCGAGAACGGACGGCCGGCTCCGACTCAGGGGCAGCGGCGGCCGAAACGGGGCCGCCACCACGAGACGGAGCACGCACGATGACCAAGGTGACCGCCCAGATGTCGGTGTCCCTCGACGGCTTCTACACCGGGCCACGGGCCTCTCAGGACACGAAGGGCTGGATGCGCGGCCCGGAAGCACCCGGGTTCTTCCGCGTTACCCGCTGGGCCGTCGACGCCGCGGCCTGGCGCGAGCGGCAGGGCTTCGCCGGTGGCGAGCGGTCGGTCGACTCGGAGATCGTCGAGGAGACGTTCGCGGCGGCCGGGGCCTACGTCATGGGCCGGCGCATGTTCGACGCCGGCGAGGTCCCCTGGGGTGACGAGCCGCCGTTCCACGCCCCGGTGTTCGTGGTCACCCACCGGCCCCGGGAGGTGCTCGAACGCCAGGGCGGCACCTCCTTCACCTTCGTCACCGAAGGGCTCGAACGGGCCATCGACCTGGCCCGGGACGCCGCCGGCGGCAAGGACGTCGCGGTGTCCGGCGGCGGGGAGCTCCTGCGCCAGGTGCTGGCCGCCGGGCTGCTCGACCAGCTCGACCTGCACATCGCCCCGGTGCTGCTGGGCGAGGGCCAGCACCTGTTCGGCCCGGGGCTGGGCCTCGGCGCGGACGACGGCATCGAGCTGGTCCCCGAGCGGGTCGTCGAGTCGCCGGGGGTCACCCACATCCGCTATACCGTCACCGGGCGGTCGAAGCTGGTGCTGGACGATCGCGGCGCCAGCGGCGAGCTGGTCGGACCGGCCCAGGCGGAGCAGAGGAGCGCGCTGTGAAGTACATGCTGCTGATCTACGGCAACGAGGAAGCCTTCGGTTCGATCGGTGCGGAGGCCCTCGCCGAGCTCATCCGCGAGACCGACGCCCTCAACCAGGAGCTGTTCGAGTCCGGTGAGCTGGTCGGCGCCTACGGCATGGCCGACCAGATGAACTCCAAGATGGTCCGGGTCGCCGACGGGACGCCGGTGGTGACCGACGGCCCGTACGCCGAGGCCAAGGAGTACCTGGGCAGCTTCACGATCCTCGACTGCGACAGCCTGGAGCGGGCCCTGGAGATCGCCGCGCGCAACCCGTCGGCGCGCCACTGGGGTGTCGAGGTCCGGCCGCTCATGCACGAGGCCAACGTCGAGCCGTGACCGGGTGGCAGGCCGTCCGGCGGCTGGTGCCGGAGGTGCTCGGCGCGCTGGTGCGCCGCTACGGCCAGTTCGACGCCTGTGAGGACGCCGTCCAGGAGGCGCTCGTGGCGGCCACGGCCCAGTGGCCGGTCGAGGGGTGGCCGGAGAACCCCCGGGCCTGGCTGGTGACGGTGGCGACACGCCGCCTCGCCGACCAGGTGCGCAGCGACGTCGCCCGTCGCCGGCGGGAGGAGGCGGATGCCCTCCGCACGCCCGCCGGTGGCGAGGCGTACGCCGACAGCGACGACACCCTCACGCTGCTGTTCCTGTGCTGCCACCCGGCGCTGACCCCGTCGTCGCAGATCGCGCTGACCCTGCGCGCCGTCGGCGGCCTGTCGACGGCCGAGATCGCCCGGGCCTTCCTCGTGCCCGAGGCGACCATGGCGCAGCGCATCAGCCGCGCCAAGCACCGGATCAAGGCGGCCGGAGCCGCCTTCGCCCTGCCGCCGCCGGCCGAGCGGGCGCGGCGGCTCGGCGTGGTGCTCCAGGTCGTCTACCTCGTTTTCAACGAGGGCTACACGGCCACGTCGGGGACACGCCTGGTGCGGGCCGAGCTGACGGCCGAGGCGATCCGGCTGGCCCGCGAGCTGCACCGGCTGGTCCCCGGCGACGGCGAGGTGGCCGGGCTCCTGGCCCTGCTGCTGCTCACCGACGCCCGCCGCGAGGCCCGCACGGCTCCGGACGGGTCGCTGGTGCCGCTGAGCGAGCAGGACCGGACGGTGTGGAACACCGCAGCCATCGCCGAGGGCGTGGCGCTGGTGACCGGCGCCCTGTCGCGCGGCCCGATCGGGCCGTACCAGCTGCAGGCCGCCATCGCCGCCGTCCACGACGAGGCACCCACCGCCGAAGCGACCGACTGGCCGCAGATCCTGGCCCTCTACACGGTTCTCGAGAAGGTGGCACCCAACCCGGCGGTGACGCTCAACCGGGCGGTGGCGGTGGCCGAGGTGCACGGCGCCGCGGCCGGGCTGGCCCTGCTCGACGCCGTCTCGGCCGACGACCGCATCGCCGCGTCCCACCACCTCGTGTCCGTCCGGGCCCACCTGCTGGAGCTGGCCGGCGACCACGACGCCGCGCGCGCCGGCTACCACGAGGCGGCCCGGCGCACCACGAGCGAACCCGAGCGGCGCCACCTGCTGACCCGCGCCGCGCGCCTGGGCGGCTGATCGGCTTCGGCCGCGGTGCGGGCCGGGTACCTCGGAGCCGGGCAGGTGATGGTCGTGGTCGGCACCCCCGACGAGGGAAAGCGGCCGATCGAGCCGCACGACCGGCGGTTCTTCACGCCGAAGACGTTCGGCTGGGGTTACGACGTGAACGTCTCCTGGCTGTTCCCTCCGATGCGGTACGTGCGAGCGCGGCGCCGCCGAAGGAACCCCCGATCGGCTGACGACCACGCCGGAACCGGCGTCACCGCCGGCGTTTCCTCACGCTGCGCCGAGCACGCGTCCGTCTTCCGGCGGAACCTTCGCCGGGCCCTTTGACGCCGTCCGCGCGCGGCCCGTTCACTGGTCTTCGCCTCCGGGACTCGTCCGGACGCTGGGGGAGGGCGGGCACGAGGATGGATCTGGTCCGGGAATCCGCGCTGGGCGGGCGGCTGGTGCTCTGGGAGGAGTCGGCCCGCGACGGCGCGCAGGGCAAAACCCTGATGAGCGCGGACTTCCGCGTCCGGCTGGCCCGCGAACAGGGGCGGATCTTCGGGGCCGACGGGCCGCGGCACGTGGTGTTCGCGGCCGGGTTCCCCGCGGTGTGCGCGGACGAGTTCGCCGCCACCCGCCGGGTCGCGCTGGCGGCGGCCGGGTCCGTCAGTCCCGCGGCGGTCTGCCGGGCCACCGCCCGCGACGTGCGGCAGGCGTGCGACGCGGTCCGGGGTGCGCCGAACGCCCGGGTGCTGATCGTGGTGCCCGCGTCCGACGAGATGGCCGACGCGATGGTCCACCGTCCCGCCGCCGACGCGCTGGCCGAGGCCGTCACGCTGGTCCACGCGGTGCGCGACGGTGGTACCGGCGTCATCCCGGACGTGTGTCTCGCGGACGCGCCCCGCGCCGACGTCGGCGTGCTGGCGAGCGCCGCGAACGCGTCGACCGAGGCCGGCGCGGGGGTGATCGTCATCGCCGACACGACCGGCGACCTGCTCACCGAGCGCTGTGCCGAGCTGTTCCGTGGACTGGCCGAGCGGGTGAGCGGGGACGTCGTCCTGGCCTCGCACCTGCACAACGACCTCGGCCTGGGCCTGGCGAACACGCTGGCCGCGGTGCGGGCCGGCGTCCGGGTCGTGTCGAGCTCCTGGCTGGGGGTCGCCGAGCGCAGCGGCATGGTCGCCACCGAGCAGCTCCTGTTCCTGCTCGCCCACCGCACCACCGAACTGCTGGGCGACGCCGGCCTCTGGCACACGGCACCCGACCTGACCCGGCTTCCCGCGATCGCCCGCGCGGTGTCGTCGGAGACGGGCGTGCCGCTTTCGGTGACCACCCCGATCGTCGGCACCGGCGTCGGGACGATCTCCACCGGCACGCCGTTCGTCCGGCCGGCGACGTTCCAGCCGTTCGACCCGGCGGTGCTGGGTATCGAGCCGACCGTGGTGCTCACCCACCTGGCCAGCGCCCGGGTGCTGCGCGCGGTCGCCGCACGGGCCGGCCTGGTGCTCGACCGCGCGGAGACGGCGGCGGCGCTGGAGTGGGTGAAGGCCGAGGCGTTCCGCCGCAACGAGGCCGTCATCCCCGCCGAGCACCTGGCCGGGTTCGTCGAGGCGTTCCGCGCGGCCGCGCCGGTCCCGGCGTCGTGACGGTCTTCGGCCCGGCGATCGCGGCGGCCGCCGGCGCGCTGGGGGCGGGCTCGGCGGTCGTGTTCCCGAACCCGCACCCGCTGACCTCGGTGGTCGCCGCGACCGCGCCCGGCGTTGTCAACACCGCCAAAGGCCGTCCCGCAGACCAGGCCGTCGCGCTGTGGCTCGTCGGCGACGAGCCTTGGGCCGACTTCGCCGCCGTCCTCGACCTCGACGACGCCACCCGGGTGTTCGCCCGCGAACTCCTGGTGCGCGAGCGGGTGACGCTGTTGCTGCCCCTGGTACGCGGCCGGGTGCCGGATCGGGCACGGCCGGCCACCCGTGACGGCCACGCCCTGGTGTTCGGCGCCTGCTGGGACCCGCTGCGCCCGATCCTGGCCGGCGCCGGGCCCCTGCACGTCAGCAGCGCCAACCGCACCGGGCACCCGCCGGTGGCGTCCCCCGCCGAAGCGCGGGCGATGTTCCCGCCGGACGTGCACGTCCTCCACGCCACCGACGCCACCGACGACGCGCCCGCCGCCGGCCGCGCGGCGACCACCACCCTGCGCGTGGGCCGCAACCACACGCTGACGCACACCCGTTCCGGCGCCCAGGACCGCGAGCACGGCGGTCCGGAGGGCTACCTCGCGCGCTTGCGATCCGTCTACGTCAGGGCGTGAGCGCGGTAGCGGCCGCCTTGACCTCGCTCGCGGTCAGCGCCCGGTTCCACACCTGGACACCGTCCACGCTGCCGGGCCAGAAGTCGCTGTGGCCGCCGCCGGAGACGGCGCGGCCGATGGCCAGCGGGCCGGGGGCGGCGTCGCCGGCGGCCTGGCTCCAGGTCCTGGCCTGCGCCACTCCGTCGACGTAGAGGACGTACGTACCGGCGTCGGCGTCGTGCACCCCGACGAGGTGGTACCAGCGGCCCGGCTGCGGGGCGACGTCCGACAGAGCCCGGCCCGAGCTGGTCGAGAACGCCAGCCGGTCGTCGGCCGCCGAGTACTGGAGGTAGAACGCGCTGCTCGGGTTGCCGTCCTGGCTGACCGCGGTGGCCCACGAACCCGTGTGGTCCAGCCGGACCCAGGCCCCGGCCGAGTAGTTCCCGGTGGTGTCCAGGACGGGACCGCTCGTTTCCGCGTACTGGCTCGAGCCGTCGAGCTGCAGGGCTGTGCCGGCCACGCCGGGAACCCACCCGGGCGTGCCGGTCAAGGTGGCGTCGTGGGTGCCCGCGCTGTCGTGGGCGACGGTGCCGCTGCCTTCGTCGAGGTTCCAAGCACCGACCGGGTTCTGCTGCCCGGCCGGGTGCGCGATCTGGAGGTTCTGGCGCTGGTGCGTGCTTTCCGCGCGGCCGCCGGGCCCGCGATAGGACACCGTCGCGGTCAACGCGGCGGCGCTCCCCGGCTCGGCGCCCGCGGGTGCCGACAGGGTGAAGTTCCACGTCCGCGACTGGCCGGGCGGGATCGTGGCGGCGGGCCGTCCGGTGGGCACCGCCGCCCAGCCGTCCGGCACGGCGAGGCTCACCCGCGGGGCGACGAGCTGGCTCGACGTCGTGTTGTGGACCGTGACGGTCAGCGGCGTGCTCCGGCTGACCGTGATGACGCCGTTCGCGTTCGCGGGTCCGACGGCGATCCGCGCGTCCGGGCTCGACGGCGTCCAGGACTGGAACTCGGTGACGCCGACGAAGGCGCCCGGCGGGTTGGTGAACACGAGCCGGACCTTGCTGGTGGTCAGGGTGGGGAAGGTGATCCGGTTGACGCCGTTGCCCACCGGGCTCGCCTGTTCGCGGACCTGGCCGGGGACCTCCTGCCAGGCCGACCCCGTCCAGTACTCCAGGCGGTAGGCGGCGGCCGGCCTGACCCCGCCGCCGTCGTCGTAACCGTTCCAGCGGATGTCGCCGACCGGGGTGGGCGCGCCGAAGTCGACGCCGTAGAAGTCGTTCGCGTTCGGTGAGGCGTAGTTGGTCCACCGGGTGTTCTCGGGCACCTCGTGGTACCAGACCTTGCCGTCCAGGGCGTTCCACGCGTTGTCGTCGGGGAACGTGTACGAGGTGATCGGCCGGGGGTATCCGGTGCGCAGCGGGTTGGCGGCGTCGTTGACGAGGTCGTTGCGCCGGGGGACCAGCGTGCGGCCGACGTCGATCGTGGTGTTCCGCAGGGTCGCCGACCGCTGGACGAGCCGTCCGTCGACGTAGAGTCGCATCCCGGCGCCCTGGCCGTAGTGCTTGCCGTCGCGGTCCCACAGCACGGTGACGTTGTGCCCGTGGTACTGCACGTTTTCCGCGGCGAAGTGGTCCCATGTGGACGGTGTGAGCGGCCGGACGTCGAGCGTGTCGCCGGTCTGCGGGCGCAGGCCGAGCAGCCCGGACAGGACCAGGTCGGTGTAGGTCGAGTGGTTGTAGTCCTCGCTGTGGTTCTGGCCGTCGTAGATCCACGCGTCACGGTCCGGGTCGTGCGCCTCGGCGACGTACGGCTTGCCGTTCTTCGTCTGCGTCCGGGCGTAGGTGGCGAGCGCGGCCGCGTAGTCCTCTTTGGACACCGTGCGCTGGGCCGGGTAGTCGTCCAGCAGGTTGGCGAGACCGGTGAGGGTCTGCGAGGTGGCGAAGGGCCAGCTGGGCCCGTCCCAGCGGCAGCAGGAGCCGGCGTCCTTCATGAAGAACGGGCTGCGGCGCTCGGCGGTGGTCGGCCCGTAGGCGCTCGCGAATCCGCTGGGGTCGAGCAGCTGGGACCACGCCGAGGCGTCGCCGGGCTGGGCGGCGCCGAACATCCACGGGAGGTACCCGATCTGCTCGCGGCTGCCGGACAGCCGGTGGTCCGGGTTGTCGTCACGGGCCATGGCGTAGTAGAAGCCGCGTTTCGGGTCCCATAGCCACTTCTGCAGCGCGCCCTTCAGCGCGGCGGCGCGCTGGGCGTACTCGGTGGCCAGCCGGTGGTCGCCGACGGCGTCCGCGATCCGGCTGATCGCGACGGCGTCGCCGTACTGGTAGGAGTTGAGCGTCGGGCGGTAACCGGCGCCGCCGTGGTACGGCTCGGGCGACTCGTAGGACGAGGCCGAGAACTCCATGGCGTCCCACACCGGAACCGACCAGTACAGGCCGAGGTCGGCGTTGAACTGCTTGTCCCAGCCGCGGTATTGGCGCACCAGAGACGGAAGCAGCTCGCGCAGCGGCGCGAAGTCGCCGCTCACCTGGGCCTGGCCGTAGGCCGAGGTGGCCAGCCAGACGCTGTACTCGTGGGCCCAGTCGGTGGTGTCGGCGTTGACGTCGTCCGTGGCGGGCTTGGGGCCCGCGCCGGGACCGGTGAGCCAGAACTTGAGGTAGTCCTGGCCGTAGCCCGGGTCGCGCAGCCAGCGTCCTTCGGTCAGCTGGTGCCCGGCCGCCGCGTTGATCGCCTGGTAAGGCGCGGCGTAACCGCAGCAGTCGAGGAACTCCGTCGAGATCCAGCCGTCGGCGGTGTCCGTGTAGCGCAGGTGCTCCTTGAAGACGCGCCAGCGGTAGTAGTAGACGCTCTGCATCGTGGCGTCGGGCAGGTCCACGAACGGGATGTTCGCCTCGTACCAGGCCGGATCCGAGTACCCGGCGAGGGCGGCGGAGTGGTCGAGGAAGTGCGTCCCGCCCCCGGGTGCCGGGCGGGCGGTGTCTTCGGCCGCGCCGGCGACACCGCCGAGCGCCGCCTGCGCGAGCAGGGCCGCCGCGGCCAGCCAGAGACTTCCCCAGGTCAGTCGCCCGCGCATCGCGTCCTCCCGCAGGTTTACAACGTTGTAAAACTCAGACTCGACCACTATCGCTCAGAATCACTCAAAAGGGAACACCACGGTCCAGGATCGGTACCGGTTGATCCGCACCGCGGAGCAGGCAGCGTGGCGAGGCCCACCCGGGAGTCGAACCCGGTGTTCACCGCGGCTTTGCCGGCCGCGTCACGACCGTCGTGCGATGGGCCGGGGGACCGGGCGGTGCCCGGTCCGGTGGTCGCGCGCCGTGGTGCCGACCCACGTCGGCCCGGGTTATGAGACCGGGCTGGTTGCCGAACCGCGCGCGCTGCGGAGGATGCAGGAGTCGAACCTGCGCGGGCGCTCGTCGCGCCCGACCACCGTTTTCGGGACGGCTGCCTTACCGGACTCGGCCAATCCTCCTTGCCGGGTGTTTCAGCGTGCGGCCCCGGGGATTCGAACCCCGACTGGCCTGGTTCTGAACCAGGTGCCTCTGCCGTTGGGCTAGAGCCGCGTAGCGCGTCCGGGAGTCGAACCCGGGTCTCCCGGGTGAGAACCGGGGATCCGTACCGCTGGACCAACGCGCCGAGTGAAGTGGTGGAGGAGGGAGTCGAACCCCCTGTGTCACGAGGACCACCGGTTTACGGCCGGGTGGGGCTCCACAGCCCCGTCTCCACCGCGTCGATTAAACAATTTCCGGGCACCACAAATAGCGAAAGCCGCCCTGATCGGTTTCCCGACGGGCGGCTCCCAGGGCCTTGACGCTTCTCACGTCATGGCGGGGAGCCTGCGGTGGCCAGGATTTCCTGCTCCGAGACGAGGCAATACCTCCCGCAGGTGATCGACGACCACGCGGAATCGAGACAGGAAACGGCGTTGTGCCGTTCCGGTCGCGTTCGCATGGTCGTCATGACGGCTCCTCGGTTTGCGTGTCTGGAAGTATCATTACTCAGGCGAATTCTCGAGTCAACGCAGTTACCCGGGAATTCGCCGGCGGAGTCGCGGTCGTGCGAGCGCCGGCGGGACGTACGCGACGTCGATCGGTCCGACGTCGGTTCCCGGCGCCACGACCTCGTCGATGCGGTCGAGCACGTCGTCGTCGAGCATCGTATCGGCGCCGGCGAGCAGGTCGTCCAGTTGCTGGGGTGTGCGCGGGCCGATGATCGCCGAGGTGACCGCGGGGTGGGCGGTCACGAACCCCAGCGCGAGGCGGGGCAGCGACAGCCCGGCCTGTCCGGCGATCCCCGCGAGGGCTTCGACGGCGTCGAGTTTGCGTTCGTCGGTCATGTGCCGCCGCGCCCAGTGCAGCCGGCCGGCCGACGCCGTTTCGGCGTTGCCCTTGCGGAGGCGGCCGGCGAGCAGGCCCATCGCCAGCGGGCTCCACACCAGGACGCCCAGCCCGTAGCGCTCGCAGACCGGCAGGACCTCGCGTTCGATCCCGCGGTTGAGGATCGAGTAGTGCGGCTGCTCGGACCGGAAGCGCGCCAGCCCGCGTTTTTCGGCCACCCATTGGGCTTCGACGATGTCCGACGCGGGCAGGTTGGAGTGGCCGATCGCCCGGATCTTGCCCGCGCGCAGCAGATCCGTCAGCGCGCCGAGGGTTTCCTCGACGTCGGTGCCGGGTTCGGGATGGTGGGCCTGGTAGAGGTCGATGTGGTCGACACCCAGGCGGCGCAGTGATCCTTCGACGGCGGTGACGATCCACCGGCGGGAGCTGCCGCGCCGGTTCGGGTCGGATCCCATGGGGCCGTTGAACTTCGTGGCGAGAACGACGTCGTCGCGGCGGCCGCGCAGGGCCTTCCCGACGATCTTCTCGGACTCGCCGTCGCCGCCGTAGACGTCGGCGGTGTCGATGACGGTGATGCCACCGTCGAGGGCGCGGTGGACGACGCGGACGCAGTCGTCGGGGTCGGGATTGCCGTACGGCCCGAACATCATCGTGCCCAGGGCGTAGGTGCTGACCTGGATGCCGGTGCGGCCGAGCGGGCGGGTCTGCATGGGGGTTTCCTTGGGGGAGGGGGAGGAGTGGGGGCGGGGCCCGCCCCCCCCCCCCCCGGGACCCGATCGGCCCGCCCTACCCGAGGCCGCCCGCGATGATCGCGGCCGCCGCGGCCATGCCCGCCGCGTTCGGGTGGTACGGGTAGGCCGGTGACGCCGGGGCCGCGCCCTCCAGCCAGCGCGTCGCCGGTGCCGCGCACAGGCCGTGGCGGGCGCTCGGGCCCCGGATGTCCACATAGGACGCCCCGCCCCGGGCGGCCTGGTCGGCCAGCATCACCATCAGGCGGTCGAACGTCGCCTGGATGTAGCCCGCGTCGGCGGCGGTGTACGGGTCGGCCGGGTAGCAGCCGCCCGGTTGCCAGTAGGTCAGGTAGCCGGTGACGACCACCCGGGCGGCGGGGGAGCGGCGGTGGATCTCGGCCAGCGCGGCCGCCACTTTCGGTGCGGTGGCGGCGATCCGCGCCGTGAACTGGTCGACGCCGCCGGTCGTGTACTGGTCCCGGCACGACGGGACGACCGGCCGGTCCGGGCTCGCGCACGTCACGAAGGCCGAGCTCAGCGCGATGTCGTTCGCGGCGATCGCGAGCGTGACCAGGTCGGTGTCCCGGCGCAGCGCGTCGAACTGCGGGGCGACGATCCCGGCCTGCCGTCCGGTGAGGTCGGCCGTCGTCGCGCCGGAGCAGGTCACGTCGGTGAGTGACGCGCCGAGCCGGCCGGCCAGCACGTGCGGCCAGTTCCGGTTCGACCGCAGGCACGTCGCGTCGATCTGGTCCGGGATCAGCGGTCCCGCGGCCGACGAGTCGCCGAGCGCCACGTACCGGATCGCCGCGCTCGCCTCGGCCGGCGCGGCCGGCAAAGCCAGGAAGGCCACCAGCGCCACTACCAGTGCGTACCTCACGAGACCGGCTGCTCTTCGCTCGGCGTGACGGCCCGGTCCCGCACGGCGGCCCGCCGGATCGACCAGCCCAGCAGCGGCACCAGGGCCACGGCGACCAGCGCGGCCGCGGCGAACACGTAGTACGGCGCGACAAGACTGTCCGTGGAGCTTTCGACGAGGCCGTAGACGTACGGGCCGACGAAGCCGCCGGTGATCCCGAGCATGTTGATGAACGCGAGCCCGGCCGCGGCCATCAGGCCGGACAGGCGCGACATCGCGACCGACCAGAACAGCGGCAGCGTGCCGAAGGCGAAGAAGTTCGAGATGAAGAGCAAGCTGATGCTCCACACCGGGTTCCGGGAGACGAGGAAGCCCACCAGCACCAGCAGCACCGCGGCCGCGCAGCTGCCGATGAGCGTGACCTCGTGGCCGTACCGGCGTTTGAACCAGGGGAAGAACAGCACGCCGGCCAGTCCCGAGATGCCGCCACTGCCCGCGACGAGGCCGATCAGGAACGGGCTCTGCAGCCCGAGCGACTGGATGTAGGCGGGGAAGTTGAAGCCGATCCCGCCGCCGATCGACTGGTTGATCAGGTAGATCGCGCCGAGCAGCAGCACGGTCGGGTGGCCGAACGCCCGGCGCAGGTTCCCGCGGACGTGCGTCGGGGACGCCGTGGTGTCACCGACGGCCCGTTCCGAAAGCACGGCCGCTTCGTCCGCGGTGAGCCACTTCGCGTCCGTCGGACGGCTGGGCAGGAAGAACCAGACGAAGACGCCGATGAGGACGGTGACCAGGCCTTCGACGAGGAACATCCACTGCCAGCCGCGCAGCCCGGCGAGGCCGTGCAGTTCCATCAGCGCGCCGCCGACGGGGGAGCCGATGATGACCGCGACGCAGGGCGCGACGTAGATCAGGCCGACGATCGTGACCCGGTGCTTCTGCGAGAACCACTGCGTGACCAGGTACATCATCGCCGGGAACAGGCCGGCTTCGGCGGCGCCGAGCAGCAGCCGCAGGACGTAGAACGACACGTCGTCGCCCACGAACATCATCGCGGCGGAGACGAGTCCCCAGGTGATCGCGATGCGCGTGATCCACAGGCGGGCGCCGACGCGGTAGAGGATCAGGTTGCTGGGCACCTCGAGCAGGGCGTAGCTCACGAAGAACAGGCCGGCGCCGAGCCCGTAGGCCGCCGCGCTGAGCCCGATGTCGGCCGCGAGCGAGGTCTTGGCGAGCGCGACGTTGGTGCGGTCGACGTACGACATGAAATAGGCGATGCCGAGCACCGGCAGCAGCCGTGTGACGGCCTTCCTGGTGGCGAGTTCGTGCAGGAGGTCTCGTGCGTTCGTCATTGGACGCCCTTCAGGTGACTTCTCACTCTGGTACCGTCTGACCTGCAATACTACGGAGTATCACGGTAAGTTCGGCGCGTGTCGGTGTCAACCGCCGGAGTCCGGCGTGGGACGATGGGACACCTCGGAGCGAGGAGGACGACCAGGTGAGCGCGAGCCCCGACGTCGAACCCGGTGCGCGGAGCAGGATCCTCGACGCCGCGGCGGAGGCCTTCATGGCGACCGGGTTCGCCAACGCCACGATCGACGACATCGCGCGTGAGGTCGGCGCGACCAAAGGCCTGGTGTACTACCACTTCCGGTCGAAGTTCGACATCTTCCTCGCGGTGTACGAGGAGGCGATGGGACGCGTCCGCGGGCGGGTCGAACTGCACGCCCACGGCGACGGCACGGGCCGCGACAGGCTGGTCGCGATGTCGGTGGCGCACGTGGTCAACCTGATGGAGGACCTGGCCTACCACCACGTCGTCCACCAGGCGGTGCGCGGCCAGGTGGCGACGGCGCTGAAGACGCGCCAGGTCGAGGCGCTGCAGGCGCTGAACCGGCTGCGCACGGACTACGAGCAGCTGTTCCGGAAGGTCGTGGAGGCCGGCATCGCCGACGGCTCCCTGCGCGCGGTCGACGCCTCCCTCGCCACGCGGACCCTGCTGAGCAACCTCAACGCGGTCGACACGTGGTTCCGCCGGGTCGACGGCCAGCCGGCCGCCGAGGTCCACGACCTGGCGCACCGGATCGTGGACCTCGTGATCGGCGGCCTGACCGGCTGAGTCAGGGCCGCGGTTCCGGGGGCACGTACTCGAACGTCGGGCCCGCCGGTGAACGCCTCCTCCGGCAGGACGCCGTCGAAGTCGACCTTGTGGAAGGCGTCGCGGTCGCCGTCCCGCACCTCGGTGCGCGCCGCGCCCTCGCCCTGCTCGACGATCGTGGACGGGCCGGACACCGCCACCTCCGCCGCGGAGGGGCATTTCGCCGATCTGCCGCGTCGGGGCGCCGGAGAAGACCGCTTCCTCACCCGAAGACGTGCACAGCAAGCGGAATCCGGCCTCGACCGGTACTCGTCCGGCCGCGGTGGCGCGTCCGCGGTCCCGGGCTGCTCGATGCGCAGGAACAGCTCGAGCGCCTGCTCCGGCGTGTCGAGCCGGGGCCGGCCACCGACGGCGTTCAGCAGGTTCGCGGCCGGCGCGAGGTGCAGCATCTCCTCGGCGAGGACGCTGCCGACGACCTGCGCTGCCTCGGCGTTACGCCCGGTGTCCAAGGAGTAGAGGGCGCACAGGTGCGGCGGAATGGTCGCGTGCTCGAGCTCGATCGCCCACTGCGGGTGGCGACGGAGCTCGTCCAGGGTGGTGATGGCGGGAGTGCCACGGGTGTCCACCGGTGCGGTGCCGGCGTCGGACCGGGTTGTGACACCCGTGGGCTCAGAACTCGTCCGCTTTGGTCAGCTCGTGCTCGAAGGCGTCCGCCCGGGCGACGAGCGTCTTGAGGGGACGCTCGAACTCGTGCTCGATGCTGAGGTCCTCCAGGGGCAGCGTGTGCTTGAGCAGCGCGACCCCGTCCACGATCGCCGCGCCACCGGCGGCCGACGCCCCGGCCAGCTCGAGCAGCTGCCGCAGGTCGATCTTGTCGGCCCAGCCGACCGGCGAGGAGATCTCGATCCACGCGCCGCCGTCCAGCTCGGGCAGGTGGTGCACCGTCGCCTGCTGTGTCCGGTCCTCGGGACCGGCGAGGCGGAACCGCAACCAGTCGTCCTGTTCCTCCAGGACTTCGTACCGCGTCCGGACAAAGTTGATCACATCGGTCCAGGTGGTCACCCGCTCCGCCTCTCGCCTAGGACCCTCCAGCGAGAGGAGCATCTCACGCGCCCGGCACTCCGGACATACCGCCGTCCCGCTCAGCCGAGCGCCACGTCCTGGGAGCGCGACGGCACCGCGTCCAGCGTGGCGAGCGTCGCGTCGTCGAACACGATCGTGCCGGCGGCGATGTTCTCCTCGAGGTGCCCGGCCGTCGCGGTGCCCGGGATGAGGTGGACGTTCGGGGCGTGGTGCAGCAGCCAGGCCAGCCCGATCTGCGACGGCGTGCGGCCGAGGGACTCCGCGACGGCGTGCACGGCCGGCTCGTCGGTCACCTTCGGCACGCCCGGGAACGCGCCGCCGAGCGGGAAGAACGGCACCCAGGCGATGTCCTCGGCGACACACAGCTCGAGCATGTCCTCGTCCTCGCGGCTCACCAGGCTGTACGCGTTCTGCACGCAGGCGATGCCCGCCGGGAGCGCCCGGCGCAGGATCTCCAGGGTCACGCTGCTGAGCCCGATCGCGCCGATCTTGCCTTCGTCGCGCATCGCCGTCATGACTTCGAGCTGGTCGTCGAGGTCGACCAGCTGGACGCCCTCGGCCAGCACGCCGGGCCGGGTGTCCATGCGGCGCAGGTTGACGACGCCGATCTGCTCGACGCCGAGGGTCTTGAGGTTGTCCTCGACGCTCGCGCGCAGCTCGTGGGGGCGCTGCGCGGGGCGGAGCGGGAGCGGGCCCTCGGGGTTGGGGTCGGCGCCGACCTTGCTGACGACCAGCACGTCGTCGCCGGGCCGGAGGGTGTCGCGGATGAGCCCGTTGACGAAGGTGTTGCCGTAGAACTCGGCGGTGTCGAGGTGGTTCACGCCGAGGTCGATCGCGTGGCGCAGGAGCGCGAGAGCGGCGTCGCGGTCGTCGTGGAGACGCTCGAGCTGCATGGCTCCGTACCCGACGCGGTGGACGGTGCGGCCGGCGAACGGGGCGGTGGTGCTGATGGGGGGCATGGTCATCCCGTCTTCGTGCGATGATGGAGAAGCGGAGGAACCTCCGTTAAGTCGAACCGTAGCACAACCGGAGGTGCCTCCGCTTTGTCCTCGCCCGATCCGGCGTCCGCCGACCGCGCCGACCGCCCGGTCCGCTCCGACGCGCGCCGCAACCGCGAGAAGCTCGTCGAGGTCGCGCGGGCGGCCTTCGGCGCTGCCGACGGCACCGTCGCGCTCGAAGCCATCGCCCGCGAGGCCGGCGTCGGGATCGGCACGCTCTACCGGCACTTCCCGACCCGAGAGGCCCTCGTCGAAGCCGTCTACGCCGCCGAACTCGACGACGTCGCCACCAGCGCCCCGGCGCTGCTCGACCGGCTCCCGCCCGAGCGTGCCCTGCGCGCCTGGATGGACCGCTACGTGGCCTTCTTCGAGACCAAGCGCGGAATGGGCGACGTCTTCCGCGCCGGCGTGGCGTCCGGGCGGATCGCGACGCCGGTGACGCGCAAGCGCATCACCGGGGCGATCGGCACGATCCTCACCGCCGGGGCGCGGACCGGCGTCTTCCGCGCCGACGTCGACCCCGGGGACGTCACGATGCTGGTGCTGGGCGTGCTCTTGTCCACCGCGAACGACACCGAGCCGGAGCGGATCGGGCGCCTGCTGGACCTGGTGGCCGACTCCGTGCGCCCGAAGTAGGCCGCGGCTGGCGGCGTCAGGCCATCACGGCGTCGCGGAAGGCTTCGACGTGGGCGGCGGCGCACTCGGTCGGGAGGTCGGCGGGGATGACGACGCTGCCGGTGATCGTCATGGCCGGCTTGAGCGGGATCGCGCTGACGCGGGTGGAGCTGATCTCGGCGACCTGGTCGGCGGGCAGCACCGCCCAGCTGCCCGGGTCGGAGCCGACCTCGACGATCGTGTCCTGGGTCGTGCCCACCGGCCGGCCGAGCCGGGGGCGCACCCCGGCCTCGCGCAGCGCGGCGGTGAGGGCGTCGTGCAGCGGCGGGTCGTGCTGCCGGGCGGGCAGCCGCAGGACGCTGCCGGCCAGCTCGGTGATGCCGACGACCGTGTGGTCCGCGACCGGGTGGTGCCGGGACACGACCGCGAGCAGCGGTTCCGTCCAGGTCGGCAGCACCCGCAGCCCGGGGGCCGAGAGCACGCCCCGGGCCAGGACCACGTCGAGGTCCCCCTGCCGCAGGGCGTTGAGGCGGGCGTCGAGGGGCAGGTCGGCGAGGACGACGTCGAACGGCGATCCCGCCTCGCGCAACGAGTCGATGCCGCGCTCCAGCCGCGTGGTGAATCCGGCGGCCGTGCCGATGCGCATGGTGCCCGCCGACGTCTTGGCGGCCGTCGCGACCCGGTCGGCGGCCGCGAGGGCGCCGCGCGCCGCGTCGAGCACGTGGCGCCCGGCCGCGGTGAGCCGCACGTGGCGCGGCGAGCGGTCGAACAGCCGGACCCCCAGCTCGCGCTCCAGCCGGGCGATCTGCTGGCTGACCGCGGGCTGCGCGATGTGCAGCCGCTCGGCGGCCCGGCCGAAGTGCAGTTCGTCGGCGACCGTGACGAAGTACCGCAGCGCCCTCAGTTCCACCCGTCCTCCTGCCTGCGACGATAAGGCCACCTTATCGCTGCGCGTGCCCCCTGGATCTGGTTCGCGGCCGGGGCGCGGTGCTGAAGTCGTGCCATGAGGATCGATCTGGGCCTGCTCGGCGCCCACCTGCGTGAGCACGAGGTGTCCCCGGAACGGGCCGCCGGACTCGAGGAAGCCGGTTACGGCACGCTGTGGCTGGACGCCTCGCCGCCGGCCGACCTGAAGCTGGTGGAGCGGTTGCTGGACGCGACGACCCGCATGGCCGTCGGGACGAGCGTGGTGAACGCGTGGACCGCCGACGCGGAGACCGTCGCCGCGTCCTACCACCGGATCGTGGCGCGGCACCCCGACCGCTTCCTGCTCGGCGTGGGGATCGGCCACCGCGAGGTGCACACCGAATACGCGTCGCCGTACGAAAAGCTGTCGTCCTATGTGGACACCCTGACCGCGGCCGGGGTGCCCGCCGACCGGGTCGTGCTGGCCGCGCTCGGCCCGAAGATGCTGCGGCTTGCCGGCGACCGCACGGCCGGGACGGTCCCGTGCATGATCACGCCCGAGCACACCCGGCGGGCCCGGGCGATCCTCGGCGCGGGGAAACTGGTGCTGCCCGGGCACTTCGCGTCGTTGGAGACCGACGCCGGACGCGCCCGCGCGATCGCCCGCTCCGCACCGCCGGGCACGGCGCTGCAGGTCACCAACTACGCCGCCAACCTGCGGCGGCTCGGCTTCACCGACGACGACTTCGCCGGTCACGGCAGCGATCGCCTGATCGACGCGCTCGTCCTGCACGGCGGCCCCGCCGCCATCGCCGCGGGCGTCCGCGCGCACCGGGACGCGGGCGCGGACCACGTCGGGATCTACCCCCTCGGCGACGACCCGATCGCCACCCTGCACGGGGTCGCCGAGGCCGTGTTGTCCTAGCGCTCCTCGGAGATACGGCTTTCTCCACGCAACCGGGCTCGTCGTGATCACCTGTTCGTGTGATGAACATGCGTTCGAGGGCCGGTAATCTTGGCGTGTGGACAGTGAAGCGGTGTGGAAATCGGATGCGGTGGCCTTGGCCGACCGCATCTCCGTGCTGCTCGGTGTCGTGCGTTCCGCTGAGGCCGAAATCGGCTCGCTGCTGGTGGAGATCGAGTCGCGCGGTGTGATGGATCTTTATGGTTATCGGTCCGTTGCGCGATTGTTCGAGCATCTGGCCGATGTACCCAAGGCGGCTGCCGAACGTGTGGTGAAACGAGCGCGGGCTCTCAATGCCGGGCGTGCTCTCGACGGCAGCCCCATGCCCGCTGTTGCTCCGGCTACCGGTGCTGCCGCCTTGGACGGGCGGCTGAGCGCGCCGATGATCGATACCATTGTCGAGGTGCTGGCGCAGCTTGCGCCCGAGCATCGTGATGACGCTGAGGGGAGCCTGCTGTCCTTTGCGTCCTCGGCCGGGCACAAGCAGGTTGCGGCGTTGGGTGCGCGGATCGTGGCTCACCTCGATCCCGATGGTGCCGAGCCTGATGGGGCCGAACTGTCCGCACCTGCCCGGGAGCTTTCGCTGCGGCGTAAGAGATCCGGGGTGTGGGAGCTGAACGGTCGGTTCGACGAGGAGACCGGCGCTCGCGCCAGTGCCTTGCTCGACTCGCTGGCGGAGCGTCGCAGCAGTGACGAGGGCGCGGACTTCCGGTCTCCGCAGGAACGCTACGGTGACGCCTTCTCCGACGCTGTCGACCTCGCGTTGAACTCCCCGGACCTGCCGATGCAGGCCGGTGAACGGGCTCACGTGATGGTCGCGGTTTCGCTGGAGGACCTGAAGTCCGGCGTAGGCCGAGCCACCCTCGGCGACACCGGCACGATGAGCGCGGCCGAAGCGCGGGTGCACGCCTGCGACAGTATGCTCATCCCGGCGGTCCTGGGCGAGAAGAGCGAACCCCTGAACCTGGGACGCTTGCGTCGCCTGATCTCCGCGGGGTTGCGTCGTGCGTTGTTCCTGCGCGACCGTGGTTGCGCGTTTCCGGGCTGTCATCGCCCGCCGCGGCATTGTCAGGGTCACCACATCCGCCACTGGGCCGAGGGTGGATCCACGGATCTGGGGAACTTGGTGCTGTTGTGCGCTCACCACCACCGGCTGCTGCACCGTTCCGGCTGGGAAGTCCACATCGCCGCCGACGGCCTACCGGAGTTCCGGCCACCGGTGTTCCTGGACAAGCGTCGAAAAACCAGGCGCAACAACCTCCATCAACCGTTGCCGTTCGCGGCCTGAACAAGCGAATAGGGAAAGGCCCGCAGCTAAAGGCTGCGGGCCCATAACCCACGTCGCGAGCCGCCCGCCCTGTCCCGAATCGCGTCGATCAACTGGCGCTTGACCCAGAACGACGGCTGCCTCGGCTGGGCGGCAACGGTTCCACCGCCGAACTGGGCAACTCAAGCCGGGCCTGCCGACTTCGGCACAGGCACCAGGCCGTTCCGGTGTTGAGGCTGGTGGCCGCGGGCCGCCGAAGCGGTGTTGGCCTAGGCCATTCCGGCCGCGAAGGCCAGTGGTTCCGCTCCATGGACGCGCTGGCCGGGAGCGGCGCGGGTGTCCAGAATGCCCGCATGACAGCCTGGACCGACGAAGCCCGGCTGGCGGTCGAGCTGACCGTGGCCGTCCGGATCCGCATCGACCCCGGCCACGCGGCCGACCTCACCGCGCGGCTGCTCGAGTCCTTTGAGGACACACTCGGCGTGCGGTTCGGCGAGCGTCCGGACGCGCAGGTCGTGGACCTGGCGACGCGCCGCCCGGCCGTGCGGATCGAGGCGGGCTCGCGGCGGGTGCTGGTCCGGGGGAGCGCACTGGAGCTGACCCGGCTGGAGTTCGAGCTGCTGCTGTTCCTGGGCCGGCATCCGGACGTCGTGTTCGACCGCCGCACGTTGCTGACCGAGGTGTGGGGTTCGGTCCACTGCGGCGTGCGGACGGTCGACGTCCACGTGCGCAAGCTGCGCGGCAAGTTCGCACCGGAGCCGGCCCCGATCACGACGGTGCGCGGTGTCGGCTACCGGTTCGACAGCTCCGCCGAGGTCATCGTGGTCTGAGGCGTGGTCTGAAACGGGCTCAGAGCGCGATCCGCGCCCACACGGTCTTGCCGTGCTCGCGGACCCGCTGGCCCCACCGCGCGCTGACCGACTTGACCATCTGCAGCCCCAGCCCGCCGTCGGGCACCGCGGGCCGGGTGCTCTCGTCGGAGACCTCGAGCACGGCGTACCCCTCGAGGACGGTGAGCCCGACCCGGCGGCGGCCGGTGCCGTGGAGCAGCGCGTTCGAGGCGAGTTCGTCCAGCACGATCAGGACGTCGCCGACGCGTTCCGGATCGGGTTCGGGCTGCTGGCCCTCCAGCACGGCCCGCGTCCACTGGTGCACCTGGGCCAGGTCGTCCCGGTCGACCAGCCCCATGTCGCAGCGTACGGCCGCCTGGGCGGTGAGCGGGCTCTCGTGCCTGTCGTCGGAAGTCACCCGGGGTCCCCCTCGTGTTTCGGCAACGCCGGGAGGTACCCAGCTCACGCTGAGTTCAAGCCTGCTCCCCGGATGTGTCCGCCTGGTGGACACCGGATCGGAAACACCCCCGGAAAGAGGCTGGAAACGGCCGCAAGGGCACGGTACTTTCCGTCCACATGATGAGACAGTGGATCGATCACCGGTGATCGACCTTAAGGTCCGTGATCGTCACTCGAACGGCTGAATCCTGAAGGTGCTGTGGCCAACCCTCCGCCGACACCCACCGCCGGTGTCCCGCCCGTCGCGGCGCGCTCGCTGCCGTCCGCCGTCTGGCGTGCCGTCCGCTCCGGGTGGTGGACGTCCACCTGCGCGGTCCTCATCGTGCTCATCGTGCTGCTCGCCGCGGCGGCCGACCTGTTCGTGCTGGCCGAAGGGCAGAGCCTGAACCCGGACATCGCCACGCTCGGGCCGACCGGGCTGCCCGCCGGGTCGCTCGGCGGCGTCGGCGCCGCGCACTGGTTCGGGGTCGAGCCGCTGACCGGCGTCGACCTCTTCGCGCTCGCCGCCCACGGCGCCCGGACGTCGCTGCTCGTCGGGCTCGGCGCCACGGTGCTGGCCACCGCGCTCGGCGTGGTGATCGGCGTCAGCGCCGGTTACCTCGGCGGCTGGTGGGACCGGCTGGTCACCTGGACCGCCGACGTCATCCTCGGCTTCCCGTACCTGATCTTCATGATCGCGCTCGGCGCGGTGCTGCCGGTCGACTTCCCGCGGCAGTTCACGCTGGTCGTCGTCCTCGGCCTGTTCGGCTGGCCGCGCGTGGCGCGCATCGTCCGGGCCCAGGCCCTCACCCTGGGCAAGCGCGACTTCGTCGCCGCGGCGCGGGTGATGGGCGGCGGGCCGTGGCACGTGTTCACCAAGGAGCTGCTGCCCAACCTGTGGGCGCCGATCATCGTCGTGGCCAGCCTGTCGATCCCGTCGATGATCGGCAGCGAGGCCGCGCTCTCGTTCCTGGGTGTCGGCGTGCTGCCCCCGACCCCGAGCTGGGGCCGCACGATCAGCGCGGCCATCGACTTCTTCGAGACGGACCCGATGTACCTCGTTTTCCCCGGCCTGCTGCTGTTCCTCATCACGCTGGCCTTCAACGTCGTCGGCGACGCCATCCGCGACGCGCTCGACCCGCGGTCCGGGGGCGCGGCCTGATGCGCACCGCCCGCTTCGTCGCGACCCGCTTCGCCGGGATGCTGCTGGTCCTGCTCGTCGTCGCCTTCGTGACGTTCGTGGTGTTCTACGTCCTGCCCGCCGACCCGGCGCGGATGGCCTGCGGCCGCCCGTGCTCGCCGGAGAGCCTCACGATGGCGCGGGAGTTCATGGGCTACGACAGCCCCTGGTACCAGCAGTTCTTCGACTTCCTCGGCGGCATCTTCGGCGGCCGCACCTTCGGCACCGGGGTCTCCGCGATCCACTGCACCGCACCGTGTTTCGGGTACGACTTCCAGAACAACGTCGACGTCCTCGGCGAGATCGGCAGCCGGATCGGGGTCAGCTTCTCGGTGGCGCTCGGCGCGGCCGTGATCTGGATCGTCCTCGGCGTCGGGCTCGGCGTGCTTTCCGCGCTGCGCCGCGGCTCCGCCGTCGACCGGATCACCATGGCCGCCGCGATGGCCGGGGTGTCCATGCCCGCCTACCTGGCCGGGATGATCGGCATCACGATCTTCGCGTTCGCCCTCGACGTGGTGCCGAAGAACGGGTACGTGCCGCTGACCGAGGACCCCGCGCAGTGGGCGTGGCACCTGGTGCTGCCGTGGCTGGTGCTGGCGTTCCTGCACGCCGCGATCTACGCCCGGCTGACCCGCGGGCAGATGCTGGAGACGCTCGGCGAGGACTACATCCGCACCGCGCGGGCGAAGGGCCTCACCGAGCGCAAGGTGGTGGGACGGCACGCGCTGCGCAACGTCCTGCTGCCGGTGGTGACGGTGTTCGGCGTCGACCTCGGGTCGCTGCTGGCCGGCACGGTGATCACCGAGCGGATCTTCGGCATGGCCGGGGTCGGGCGGCTGCTGGTCGACGCGATCGCGTCGCTCAACCTCCCGGTGCTGCTGGGCGTGACGCTGTTTTCCGCGCTGCTGGTCACCTTCCTGAACTTCCTGGTCGATCTCTGCTACGGCGCGCTCGATCCGCGAGCCCGCCTTGTCTGAAGGGGAAACGATGAAACGGGGACACGTGCTGAGGCTCGCCGCGGGGGTGATCGCCGCCGTCACGCTGCTGACGGCGTGCGGCGCCAACGACACGCCCGCCGCCCAAGGCGGTGCGGTCAAGCCGGGCGGGAACCTGGTCCTGCTCAACGACGCGCCGTCGATCACCTGGGACCCGGCGAAGAGCTCCAACCTCGTCGTGACCACGCTCGGGCTGATCCACCGGCGGCTGACGTCGTGGGACGTCGCGCCGGGCAAGGACACCACGGTCGTGCCGGACCTGGCCACCGACACCGGGCGCCCGAGCGACGGCGGCAAGACGTGGACCTTCACCCTCAAGGACGGCCTGAAGTACAGCGACGGCACGCCGATCAAGTCCGAGGACGTCAAGTGGGGCCTGGAACGCTCGTTCGCCCCCGCGTTCTCCGGCGGCCTGTCCTACCACAAGGACCTGCTCTCGCCGGGCCTGGCGTACAAGGGCCCGTTCGACGGCGGCAAGGAGCTCGACTCCATCCAGACGCCGGACGCGAAGACGATCGTCTTCCACCTCGCCCGCCCGTACGGCGACTGGAACTGGGTCGCCAGCACCCCGGCGTTCTCGCCGGTGCCGAAGGGCAAGGGCGCCGAGGCCAACTACGGTGACCACTCGATCGCGTCCGGCCCGTACCAGATCCAGAGCTACGAGCGTGGAAAGTCCGCGAAGCTGGTCCGCAACCCGAACTGGAGCCGCGACGAGGACACGACGCGCAAGGCGTACGCGGACACCGTCGACTTCGAGCTCGGCCAGGACACCAGCGTCATCTCCAAGCGGCTGATCGACGACACGGGCAAGGACCGCAACGCCTTCGGCATGTCGTTCGCCTCGCCGGCCCAGCTGGCGCAGATCCAGGGCAACGCGTCCGCCAAGTCCCGCCTGGTGACGTCGGAATCCGGTGCGCTGGCCTACCTTTCGCTCAACACCCAGCGCGGCAACCTGACGAACCCGAAGGTGCGCCAGGCGTTCCAGTACGCCGTCGACAAGGCCGCCTACCAGGTGGCCAGCGCGGGCAGCGCGCAGCTCGCCGGCGACGTCGCCACGACGCTGATCACGCCCGGCCTGCAGGGCCGCGAGCAGTACGACCTCTACCCGGCGCCGCCCTCCGGCGACCCGGCGAAGGCCAAGCAGCTGCTCGCCGAGGCGGGCTTCCCGAACGGCATCGACGGCCTGGTCCTGGCCACCCACAACGAAAACGGCTACCCGGAGAAGGCCGCGGCGATCCAGGCGGCCCTGGCGCGGGCGAACATCAAGGTGACGATCAAGCCGCTCGACGAGGACACCTACACGTCCGAAGTGGACACCAAGGGCCTGTCGGACTACGACCTGACGCTCACCTCGTGGCAGCCGGACATCCCGTCGGCCAACGCGAACATCCAGCCGTTGTTCCAGTCGACCGAGATCGGCAACGGCGGGTACAACGAGTCCCGCTACGGCAACCCGGACGTCGACCGGCTGATCGCCGAGGCACAGGCCACCGTCGACCCGGCCGAGGCCGGCAAGAAGTGGGCGGCGCTGGACAAGAAGATCCTCGCCGACTCGCCGGTGGTCCCGCTGATCTACACCCGCAACTCGTTCCTGCACGGCTCGAACGTCGGTGACGTCCAGATCGGCAGGTTCCCGGCCTACGTCGACTACCGCAAGTTCGGGATCGTCCAGTGACCGGAGCCGGGCTCCTCAGCCTTCACGACGTAGCGGTCTCCTTCGGGGACGTCGAAGCCGTCCGCGGGGTCGGCTACGAGGTTCACCCGGGTGAGGTCGTCGCGGTGGTCGGGGAGTCCGGCTCGGGCAAGACGGTCACCGCGATGTCCCTGCTCGGCCTGCTCCCGGCCACGGCGAAGGTGTCCGGGCGCGCGGAGCTGGCCGGGCGGGACCTGTTCACCCTGACCCCGGCCGAGCTGCGGGCCGTGCGCGGCGACGACGTCGGCATGGTGTTCCAGGAGCCGATGAGCGCGCTCAACCCGGTGTTCACCATCGGCGACCAGCTCGTCGAGGCGATCCGCACGCACCAGGAGCTCACGCCCGCGGCGGCCCGGGAACGCGCGATCGAGCTGTTCGGCCTGGTCGGGCTGCCCGCACCCCGCGAGCGGTTCCGCTCCTACCCGCACGAGCTGTCCGGCGGCCAGCTGCAGCGCGTCGTCATCGCCATGGCCGTGGCCAACGACCCCAAGCTGCTGATCGCCGACGAGCCGACCACGGCCCTGGACGTCACGGTCCAGGCCGAGATCCTCGAGCTGCTGCGGGATCTGCGGTCCCGGCTCGGCACGGCGATCCTGCTGATCACGCACGACATGGGCGTGGTCGCCGACCTCGCCGACCGGGTCGTGGTGATGCACGACGGCGTCGTCGTCGAACAGGGTGACGTCCGGACGGTCTTCACCGCGCCCGCCGAGGCCTACACCCGGCAGCTGCTCGGCTCGGTCGTCTCGCTGAGCACCGCGGCCACGACCGGGCTCCAGCGGGCGCTGGCCGCCGACGTCGAGGTCTCGCCCGGGCACGTCGCGGCGGCCGACCACCCGGCCGTGGCGTCGGTGCCGGACGTTCCGGCCAGGACACCGCTGCTGCGCGTGGAGGACCTCGCCGTCACCTACCGCGGGCGGTTCCGGGCGGTGGCGGTCCGCGCCGCCGAGGGTGTGAGCCTGCACGTCGAGCCAGGAGAGGTCCTCGGCCTGGTCGGGGAGTCCGGGTCCGGGAAGAGCACGGTCGCGCGGGCCGTCACCGGCCTGCTCGCGCCGACGGCCGGGTCGGTCCTCATCGGCGACGTGGACATCACGCGCGCTCGTGGCCGGGCCGCGAAGGCGCTGCGGCGGCGGATCGGCGTGGTGTTCCAGGACCCGCTGTCCTCGCTCAACCCGCGCACGACGGTGGGGGAGAGCGTCGCGACACCGTTGCGGCTGCACAAAGCCGTCCCGTCGTCCGAAGTGGACGGACGAGTCGCCGAGCTGCTCTCGGCGGTCCAGCTCTCGCCGTCGCTGCGGACGCGCTACCCGCACGAGCTGTCCGGCGGGCAGCGGCAGCGCGCCTGCATCGCGCGGGCCCTGGCGCTGCGCCCGGACCTGCTGGTCGCCGACGAGCCGACGAGCGCCCTCGACGTCACCATCCAGGCCCGGATCCTGGACCTGCTGCGCGACCTGCGGCACGAGTTCGGGTTCGCGTGCCTGTTCATCAGCCACGACCTCGCGGTGATCGAGCAGCTCGCCGACCGGGTGGCCGTGATGCACCGCGGTCACGTCGTCGAGCAGGGCCCGACCAAGGAGGTGCTGACCGCGCCCGCCCACGCCTACACCCGGCGCCTGCTGTCGGCGGCCCCGGTGGCCGACCCGGACGCGCAGCGTCTGCGCCGGGAAGCCTGGCGACTGCTGCGTTAGGCCGCACGCGCGTTCAGGATGTGGACGGCCTGTCCGGCACCCGGCGCCGCGCCGACAATGACCCGCATCCGGCTTTCCGGCGGGAAAGGGGCGGCCGTGCGCATCCTCCGGGCCTTCGCGAGGGCCTTCACCGGGTTCGGCTGGGTGCTGACACCCCCGGCCGGGCCGTACGACCTGGGCACCGTCGTCCCGCTCCCCCGTCCGGTGGTGAGCGCCGACGTGCCGAGCGTCCCGTTGAGCGCGCGGGAACGGGAGACCTTCCGGCGGATCGTGGGAGGCTGAGGGACGTCCGCGAGGTGCCGGCCGACGCAGATCACCCGGCCCGTGACGGTCGCGACACGACTCGGTGCGTGGGGCGCGGGTTCTCGGGGTATCCGGGGATTCCTTGAACCTATCTGGAGGTCCAATGCGCCTGCCCGCCACGCGGGGTCCCGTCAGCGAGGAGGTCGTCCGCCTCCTGCGCGGCGCCACTCCGGCCGAGGACCTGGACCACGGGCCCGCACAGCCGGCCGTGCACGACGAGGACCTGCAGCTGTCCCTGTGGATCTGCTACGAGCTCGGCTACCGCGGGTTCGACGACGTCGACCCGGACCAGGACGGCGGGCTCGCGCTCTACGCCCTCCGGAAGGACCTCGAAAAACGGTGGCTGACCGGGCTGACCGACCTCGTCGCGCCGATCGCGGCCGACCCCGCCGACGTGCCGCGGGCGCTGGCCGGGCTGGCCGCCGCCGACGACGGCCCGTCGCTGGCGAAGTTCCTGCAGCGCAAGGCATCCGCCGCGCAGTTCGCCGAGTTCGTCGCGCACCGGTCGGTGTACCACCTCAAGGAGGCCGACCCGCATAGCTGGGCCATCCCGCGCCTGAGCGGGCGCACGAAGGCCGCGCTGATCGAGATCCAGGCCGACGAATACGGCGGCGGGCGCGTCGAACAGATGCACTCGGAGCTGTTCCGCACGACCATGCGGTCACTGGGCTTGGACGATGGCTACGGCCACTTCGTCGACGACGTGCCGGCCGTCACGCTGGCGGTGAGCAACCTGATGTCCCTGTTCGGGATGAACCGGCGCTGGCTCGGCGCCGCGCTCGGGCACCTCGCGGCGTTCGAAATGACCTCGTCCCTGCCGAACCGCCGCTACGGCAACGGGTTGCGGCGCCTCGGCGGCGATCCGGCGGCGACCCGGTTCTTCGACGTGCACGTCGAAGCCGACGCCGTGCACGAGCAGATCGCGGCCCACGACCTCTGCGGCAGCTACGCCGCCGAGCACCCCGAGGCCGCCGGCGACATCCTGTTCGGCGCCGCCTGCGGGCTGGCGGTGGACGCCGAGTTCGCGGCCCATCTCCTCGGCAGCTGGGAGGCCGGGCTGCCGAGCCTGCGCACCCGCGCGCTCTCCGGTGCGGCGTGACACCCTCACCGCTCGCGGCGTGGCACCTTGTGCGTGCCGTCGCAGAAGGGCTTCACGGCCGACCGGCCGCACCGGCACAGGGCGACGACGGTGCCGCGGGGCCGCAGGACTTCGCCGTCCTGGGACCGGATTTCGACGTCGCCGCGGACCAGCAGCGGGCCGTCTTCGTAGGGCGTGATGGTCGCCGGGGCGGGCTCGTGTTCCATCGGCGGCGGGTACCCCGGCGGGCCGGCGGCCAACCGGCGGGCGCCCGATGACCGACGGCGGCCCGGGCACCACGGTCGGCGTCGAGGAGGAGTTCCTGTTCGTCGGCACGGGGTCGCGGCGCCCCGTCCCGAAGGCGGCCGCGGTGCTCGCCCGGCTGGGCACGGACGCCGCCGGTATCAAGCCGGAGCTGTACGAGTCCCAGGTCGAAGCGGTCACGCCGGTGCTGACGAGCCTGCTCGACGTGTCACGGGCGCTCGTCACGAACCGCGCTTCGCTCGCGCGGGCGGCGGCGGCGGAAGGGGTGGCCGCGATCGGCGTCGGCACCCCGGTCCTGGCCGGGCCGAGGCCCGAGCTGTCCGCCGGTGACCGGTACCGGCTCGTCGCCCGGACCTACCAGGGCGCGTTCGCCGACTACGAGGCCTGCGGCTGCCACGTCCACGTCGGCGTGCCCGGCGGCGACCTGGCCGTCGCGGTGGTCGACCACCTCCGCCCGTGGCTGCCGACGTTGCTGGCGCTGTCGGCGAACTCGCCGTTCCACCGCGGCCGCGACACCGGGTACGCGAGCTGGCGGACGATCGACCAGGCCCGGTTCCCCGGCGGCGGGATACCGCCGCGCTTCGGCGATTTCGCCGGCTACGAGCGGTGCCTGGACCAGCTCGTCGACTGCGGGGTCCTGATCGACGAGCGCATGACCTTCTGGGCGGCCCGGCCGTCACCGCGGTACGCGACGGTCGAGGTCCGGGTCGCCGACGTCGCGGCGTCCCCGGACGGGGCGCTGCTGCAGGCCGCCCTCGTCCGCGGCCTGGTCCGCGCCGCGCTGGACGACCTCTCCCACGGCCGGGAGGCGCCGGAGATCGACGGCCAGCTCGCCGCCGGCGCCCTGTGGTCGGCCGCCCGCTACGGCGTCCACGGCCACGGGATCGACCCGATCGGTGGCCGCCGGATGCCCGCCCGCACCCTGCTCGCGGCCCTGGTGCGCCGGGTCCGCCCGGCGCTGGAGGACACCGGGGACGTCCCGGTGGTCGACGCGCTGCTGCCCCCGGTGCTGGCCGGCGGCGGCGCCCGGCAGCGCGTGACCGCCGCCGGCGGCCTCACCGCCGTCGTCGACGAGCTGGCCGGGCTGCTGACGGAACCGGTGACGGGGCCGCTGAACGGGGAGTGGCGCACGGAGGAAGCACCGGTGGCCCGGTGATCCGCTCCTCGTGTGTGGTGGGCCGGGGTTCGGACCCGGCCCACCACACACGCCCCCCGGGGGCGGCCCGCGCCGGACCGGCCACACGGGCGGGTGGCGCGCGCCGGTGCGCAGCCCGCCGGGCCGGTGACGTCGAGGCTGTTCC